>JBEBGT010000143.1:0-7725 GCA_040081365.1 Candidatus Eiseniibacteriota bacterium
CAAGAAGGAGATCGCGCGCCGCAAGATGCTGCAGAAGAAACGTCGCGCTCACACGCGGCACGGCCGGGCCCGGGGGACTCCCCCCGGGCCCGGTTCGCGTTCCGGGCCGGCGCGACCGCCGAAGGGCGTGGGGCCGGCGGCACGGGCCGGAGGGGAGCCACTCGACAACGCCGAAGCGGGCAGCGATCCCCGGTCCCCCCAGTGGACCCGGGTTCGGATCTCACAACCGAGTCCTCGGTAAGTACTTGCGGCGCTGGTGATGACGGGGTGCGCCACCGAGTGGCCGGCTCTGGGTCGCCTGCGAGCGGATCGCCCAACGGCTCGCGCCCGTGTCGCTTGGGCCCCTCTCACTTGGCGGTCACCGTCCGATACTCGATGGCGTCGAGCCACGCGCACCACCCATTCGGGCGGTGCCGCCTGGCCCATCACTCCTCGAGGGGGATGCCCTTGTCCGTTCGGAACCTGCTCGGCGCCTTCGCCGCGCTGCTGCTGCTCACCCCGCAGCAGGCGCGCGCCCAGGGACACGATCACGCCGCCATGCTGGCCAGCGAATCCGCGAACGACGCGCCGCGGCTCGACCTGCACGGCTTCTTCGATGTGACCTCCTCGGTGGCCCGCATCCGGCGCGCCGCGGGTGACAGCACGACGTTCGGCAGTGCGCTCGGGCAGTTCGACCTGTTCATGTCGACCAAGCTCGCGGAACACGTGTCGTTCCTCGGTGAACTCGTGGTGGAAGCCGAGGACGACGGGAGTTCGGCGATCGAGCTCGAGCGTGCCTATGTGCGCTACTCGGTCTCGGATCACCTGCGGGTCACCGCGGGCCGCACGCACTCCGCGGTGAGCTACTGGTACGTGACCTGCCATCACGGCGCACTGTTGCAGCCCACGATCCAGCGGCCCATGCCGGTGCGCTTCGAGGACGAATCCGGTGGTGGCTACCTGCCCGCACATGCCGTGGGCGTGGAGCTGTCCGGGCGCGGCTCGCTCGGCGACCTCACGCTCGACTGGGTGGCGAACGTGGCGAACGGCCGCTCCACCGAGCGCGCGACGGTGCAGACCACCCGCGACCGGAATCGCGACAAGCAGGTCGGTGCCAGCGTCTCGCTGAGTGGCAGTGGTCCCCTCGAGTGGCATGCCGGCGGCGCGCTGTTCCGCGACCGCGTCGCACAGCCCGTGGCGCTGCCGGGCGAGCTCGACCAGGACATCGCGAGTGTGCACCTGGTGACGCGTAACGCCTGGTTCGACGAGACCGGCGAGTGGTTCGCGGTGCGGAACCGCGAGCGCCGGTCGGGGGCCGTGCAGACCAGCCATGCGTGGTACGCGGTGGCGACGTTCGGCCCGGGCCGCTGGCGGCCGTATGCCGCCCTCGAGGGCCTGCGCATCCCGGCCGCCGACGCCTTCTTTGCGGGCATGCAGGATATGGACCGCGGCACGCTGGGTGTGCGCTTCGACGTCAACGCCTCGAACACGATCAAGTTCGAATACCGGAACGGCCTGAGCGCCGGGGAACGCACTCATGAACTCATGGTCCAGACGGCATTCACGTTCTGAGCACACGGCCAGCCGGTCCCGGCGCCACGGCGTGCTCCGTGCGTGCGGGGCCGCGCTTCTGGCCATGCTGTCCTGCCCGCTCCTCGCACCGGCGGCACACGCGGTGTCACGCGAGGACGCGCACGGGACGTATGCGCTGATCGTGAGCAACGACGTCGACGTATCCAACCTCACGTCCAAGGAAGTCGGCCGGCTGCTGCTGGGCCAGCGCCGCTTCTGGAGATCCGGCCAGGCCGTGATCGTGCTGCTGCCGGGCTCGGGCTCACCTGCACGGCACTTCCTGCTCGACCACGTGTTCCACATGAACGAGGCCACCTATCGCCGCCTCGTGCTCGGGTTGTTGTACCGGGGCGAGCTCGAATATGCACCCAAGGCGGTGGTCTCGGACCAGGAGGCGCTGGCGTTCGTGGCCGCCGGCCATGGCGCGGTCGCGCTCGTGCCCGCGGAGCTCGTGACCAGCGCCAGCGCACGCGTCGTGCACGTGGACGGACATCTTCCCGGAGAGACCGGCTACCCGCTGGCCCACTGACCCCGCCCATGAACTCGACCCCGCGTCGCCGGCTCTTCCAACAGCTCCTGTGGTCACTCGGGAGTGCGTTGGTGGTGTCGTTCGGGCTGGCCGCCGTGGTCACGATCACCGTGGGCACGCGCTCGTTGCGCGCCAGCGCGCAGTCGGAACTCTCAGGCGTCGCGCACACCGTGCACCTGTCGGTGGAGTCGTTCATCGACGCGCGCAGCTCGGACCTCCGGCTGGCGGCGCAGGCCGAGGCCATGGACGACGTGCTCACCGGCGACGGTGACTTCCGGATCCAGAACGCGCTGCTCGACCTCAAACGCGCCACGCCCGGCACCTACGAGGAGCTGCTCGTCGCCGACCGCCACGGCATCATCGTGGCGGCCACGCGCATGGAGCGCATCGGCGAGCCGCTCCCGTTGGCGCTGGAGCCTCTGGGCGAAACGGCCGACGGCAACTGGCTCGCGGGCACACCGATGTCCATCCCGGGCACACGCGAGCGTGTCCTGCCCATGGCGCGCCCACTGCACTCGCGGCTGGCGCCGGGTCAGACCGGCTGGTTGATCGCGATGGTGCGCTGGCGGACGGTCGAGGAGATCGTGAGCGGGGTCCTCATCGCGGGACGTCCACAACGCAAGCACGCCTTCGCGCTGCTGTACTCGAACGGCGTCCCCATTGCCGGGTCGACGGTATGGCTGCCGGCCGCCATCCACGACCGCGGCATGGCGCACGTCCGCCATGGCATGCGGGACGAGACCGACGTCAGCCCCGGAGAGGACGCTCCTCCCCGCCGTGCCGGGAGCGACCCGCACGCGGCCGACATCGGCACGGCCGAGCTCTGGGAGGTCGAGGTCTACCGCGACTCCAGTGAGGCGTTCGCGGTGGTGCGACTGTTCGCGTGGAGCAGCCTCGCCGCTGGCTTGCTGGGCCTGATCGTCGCCGCGGTCGTGGCGTTCCGTCTGGCCCAGGGTTTCTCGGGGCGCATCGACGCGCTCACGCAGGGCACGGAGCGCCTGGCTGCCGGCGACTACGCGTACCGGGTGCAGGACGAGCGCGGCGACGAATTGGCCCTGCTGGCGGACCGGTTCAATCACATGGCGGAATCCCTGCTGGCCGCGCGGCGCGGCATCGAGCAGAGCAACGCCGAGCTCGCCGACAGCAACCAGCGCCTGCGCGAAGCCTCGCGCCTCAAGGACGAATTCCTGGCCAATACCTCACACGAGCTGCGCACGCCGCTCAACGGCATCCTGGGGTTCCTCGGGCTGGTCACGGATGGCCTGTGCGACGACGCCGAGGAAGAGCGCCAGTCCGTGCGCCAAGCGCATGCCTGCGCGCAGCAGCTGCGCACGCTCATCGAGGACATCCTCGATGTGTCGCGCATCGAGGCCGGCCGCCTCACGCTATCGAACAAGGCGGTGCCGGTGGCCGAGGCACTGGGGCGGATCGTGGCCGAGATGGCGCCGCGCGCCGAGGCCCGCGGGCTCGAACTCAAGATGGAACCTGCCGCGGATGAGGCGCTGGCCGTACGCGCCGACGCTCGGCGCCTGCACCAGGTGCTGCGCCATCTCGTGGAGAACGCGATCAAGTTCACGGACCACGGCTCGGTCACCGTGCGCTGTGTGGCCCCCGAGGCGGCCGGGTTCGTGCGCATCGAGGTCTGCGACACCGGCGTCGGCGTGAAGCCCGAGCGGCTGGCCGAGGTGTTCGATCGCTTCGTGCAGGGCGACGGCAGCGCGACGCGCAAGTTCGGGGGCACCGGGCTCGGTCTGTCATTGGTGCGGGACCTCATTCAGATGATGGGCGGCGTCGTGCAACTGCACAGCGCGGGCGAGGGCCTGGGCACCACGGTGAGCTTCACGCTCCCGCTTGGTTGGGCGGCCACCGAGGCGCGCGCACCCGGCAACCGCCCGGCGGTGCCGGACGACCGCGTGCTGGGACCGTCGACCGGCCCACTGGTGCTGCTCATCGAGGACGACCCCGCACTCACCACGTGGCTGCGCGCCATCCTGCACGCCGACGGCTTCCGCACCGCGCTCGCCGACTCCGCCGAGCGTGGCTGGATGCTCGTGCGCCAGTTGCGGCCCTCGCTGGTGCTCACCGACCACGCGTTGCCGGCCTCCGCCAATGCGCGCATGCGCAGCGGGGCCGAGCTGGCGCGCCACATGGCCGCGAGCCGGCCCACGGCCGAGGTACCGGTGATCCTGCTGAGTGGCCACGACCCCGTGGCGATCGAAGGCGAGGGCGCGCTGCCCCGCCACGCCGTCACGCTGCGCAAGCCCGTGCATCGCGAGGAGCTCCTCACCGAAGTCTGGCGACTGGTGGCGACCAACAAGCCCCGCCCCGCGCACGTCCTGCTCGCCCACCAGGACCCCGCGCTCCTGCACCTCGCGCAGCGCGCGTTCACGCCCGACAAGATCCGCGTCTCGATCGAACCCAACGACGACAGCGCGCTCGAGTCCGTGCGTTCGCAGCCGCGCACGTTCGACGTGGTGTTGCTGGAGTCGGCCGCGACACGCGTCGAGACGCTCGTGCTCGTGCGCGGATTCGCCGAACTCGAGAGCGCGCCGCCGCTGGTGCTGCTGGCCAGCCGGGAGCTCACGAACGACCCGGCCGTGGCGGGCGAGCTGGAAGCCTGGCCGGTGCTGGCGCTACTCGCCAAGGAAGACGTCCTCGCGGACCCTGCAGGGCTGTGCGAGCGGTTGCTGCAGCTCGCTCGCCCGAACCAGGAACTCCCGGGCCACTCGCGCGCCATGGCCGCCTGAGCCTCGGCAACACGGCGCCACCGCCGGTCGCAGGTTCCGGCGCGCGCGACACGGAGTCCCCGCCGCGCCACTTTGCGTGCGCCCAGTGCGGTGGCAAGATGCGGTGCGCATCTCGGGGGCAGCCCCGGGAGCCCGACTTCGCGTCTGTTCGTCTTGTCACCCCGCGCGGCCCCCGGAGGCCCCCTCATGAGCATCGCCACGCCCCACTTCAGCGGCGCCGGCCTTGAAGAGATGGTGGCCACTCGTCGCGACCTGCATGCGCACCCGGAGCTGGGCTTCGAAGAGGTGCGCACCTCCGGCATCGTCGCCGAACGCCTGCGCCTGCTGGGACTCGAGCCGCGCACCGGCGTGGGCCGCACCGGCGTGTTGGCGCGCGTGAAGGGTGCGACGAGCGGCAAGACCGTGCTGCTGCGCGCCGACATGGACGCGCTGCCGATCCTCGAGGAGAACGACGTTCCCTATCGCTCGCAGACGCCCGGCAAGATGCACGCGTGCGGCCACGACTGTCACACCAGCGTGCTGCTCGCGATCGCGCGGCGGCTCATGGACGACCGCGCCAACCAGAAGGGCGACGTCGTGCTGTGCTTCCAGCCGGCCGAGGAACTGGGCGGCCCCAAGGGCGGGGCCGAGGCCATGATCCAGGATGGCGCGCTCGACTGGGCCAAAGCCGATGCCGCGTTCGGACTGCACGTCTGGCAGGACCTGCCGCTGGGCACGATTGGCGTGACGCCGGGGCCGTGGATGGCCGCCGTGGACGAGTTCACGGTCACGTTCAAGGGCAAGGGCGCCCATGGCGCCATGCCGCAATCCGGCCGTGACCCGGTGGTGGCCCTGGCGCATGCCGTGACCGCGCTGCAGTCCATCGTGAGCCGCACCGCGGATCCGCTCAAGGAGTTGGTGATCAGCGTGACGCAGATCCGGGCCGGCTCCGCGTTCAACATCATTCCCGAGACCGCGTGGATGAACGGCACCATCCGTTCGTTCGACCGCGACCTGTGGGCCGCGATCCCCGGCCACTTCGAGCGCGTCGTGCGCGGCGTGGCCAGCGCGCTCGGTTGCGAGGCCGACATCTTCTTCGAGCGCGGCAACCGGCCGACCGTGAACGACCCCGCGCTGTGCGCGTACGCGCGCGCGGCCGCCGTGAGCGTGGTGGGCGAAGCCCACGTCCGCTCCGACGTGCGCACCATGGGCGGCGAGGACTTCTCGGCGTTCCTCGAGCGCGTGCCGGGCGTGTTCATCGCCGTGGGCTCGCGCAACGAACAACGCGGGCTCACCTACGACCATCATCACCCGCGCTTCGATGTGGACGAGCAGAGCATGGCGCTGGGCGCCGAAGTCCTGCTCGAGACCACCCGCCGGTATCTCGCCTCGTGAGCGCGCCGCGCAAACACCGGCTCGCCGTCGCGCTGGCGGCTGGCCTCCTGTTCGCGGCCAGCGCGCAGGCGGACTGGCTGGCACCCGACGCCAGCTTCCGCGACGCTCAGATGCAGCTGCGCTATGCCACACGCGACACCGCCGGACACGGCGACGACGTGGCCCGGCTCGACACGCTCGCCACGGCGCTGCTGCGTCTGGGCCGCGTCAGCGAGGCGCGCAAGCTGTTCGAGCGCACGCTCGCGACCAAGCCCGGCAACCCCGCGGCGTGCGCCGCGCTCGGCAAACTGGCGCTGTGGGCGGATCGCACGAGCGAGGCCGAGAGCCTGCTCACGTTGGCCGGCCCGTTCGAGGGCGCGGCCACCGACCTTTACGCCTCGCGGCTGCGGCGCGGCGCGTGGAGCGAAGCCGCCACGCAATGCGCGGACCTGGGCGATGACGGCCGACTGCCGCTGCTCGAGCGACTGGCCGCGGGCCCGGACATGGCGGTGCAGGGCGAGCGGGCGCAGTTCATGTTCGAGCGCATCTGGCCGGCGCCGATCGTGCGCGTGAAGCTCAATGGCACCCTCGTGCTGATGGTGCTCGACACCGGCACGCCCGGCGTGCTGATCGACGCCTCGGCCATGAAGCGCGCGGGCGTCACGCCGCTGGCCGGCCAGCGCCTGACCCCGTGGGATGGCACACGCGTCGCGGCGCGCAATGCCATCATCCCGAAACTGCAGATCGGCGACATCACGCTCACGAACGTGCCGGCAGCCGCCTTGCCGCTGCGCAAACTGAGCCTGGCGGTGAACCCGCAAGCCGAAGAGGTGGCCGGCGTGATCGGCATGTCGGTGCTGCGCCGCTTCGACGTCACGTTCGACTACAAGCGCCGGCGCATCGAGTTCGCGCCGCACGGCACCGCCGCGGCGTTCGAGGGTTCACGCGTGCCGTTCGACGTGTGGGGCGAATGCAGTCTGGTGGTGTGGGGCAGCGCGAATGGCGGCCGGCGCATGGCGATGTCGTTGGCGTCAGGCCTGCCCGAGGCCGGCGTGGGTGCGCCGGAATCCGTGTTCGAGGAGCTGGGGCTCAAGCCCGGTGGGGTGTCGCGGGTCATGAAGGGCGCCGGCTCGTGGCTGCAGGGGCGCGCCTGGGCCGCGGTGAATGTGCCGGCGCTGGCGCTGGGCAGCGTGGCGTTCGACAAGCTGTCGGGCTGGTCCGGCGCGATGGAACCCATCGAGCTGTGGCGCGAGGGCGTGCGCAAGGACGCCCTGCTGGGCCCGGGCGTCTTCCTCGGGCGGCGCGTGTCGATCGACTGGCAGCGACACGAGTTGGTGTTCGAGGACTGACGCTCGCTCTTGCGGCGAACGGGCGCTCGCTCTTGCGGCGACGGCGTGACAGCGGGGTGACGAGGGGGCTCTGTCACGAGAGGACGGTCGTCGCCGACGTCCTGTCGGCTCCTCCCTCGGCGTGTCACGCGCTCCGCGCATCCTGCGCTCCCGCGCGTGCCCCGGCGCCATCTCGTGCCAGAGCCCCCTCGTCACC
>JBEBGT010000144.1:0-7715 GCA_040081365.1 Candidatus Eiseniibacteriota bacterium
CGCCGGCACTGGGGCCAGGGGAGCCTGCATGAGGCGCTCACCGCGGTCGTGGGCGACGCGTTCGGGCCGCTCGGCCTGCGCCGACTCGAGGCCGACATCGACCCGCGCAACATGGCATCGGTCCGGGCACTCGAGCGGCTCGGGTTCGCACGCGAGGGCCTGCTGCGCGAGCGCTGGGTGGTCGCGGACGAGATCTCCGACAGCGTGCTCATGGGACTGCTCGCACGCGAGTGGCGCGAACGTACGGCGCCCGCTGCGTCCGCGTAGACGACCTCGAACAGGCGCTCGCACGGCGCACTCCACGCACCGGCGCGCCCGAAGAGCAGGGGAATCGCGCGCTCAGTGCCCCTGCGACAAGAGCAGCACCGCGACCAGCGCCAGCGCCACGCCGACGCGCTGGCGCGCCGAGAGCTTCTCGCGCAGCACGACCTGCGCCAGCAGCACGGTCGTCGCGGGCGCGAGCGAGACGAGGGTGGCGGTCAGGCTCAGCGACGCGCGCTGCACCGCGAGCAGGTAGAACACGTTGCCCGCGACGTCCATCACGGCGGCGCCCAGCATCGGCGCGATCGCGGGGCGCGCCAGTACCACCGGCGCGCGCCCGATGAGCACGAGCGCCCACAGGCACAGGGTGGCGCTCGCACGGCCCGCCACCAGCGGCCAGCCACTCGAGCCCGGCTGCACATGACTCAGCAGCACGAGGAAGCTGCCGATGAGCACGCCGGCCAGCACCGCGAGCCCCAGTGCGCGCAACGGCGAGCCGCCTCGGCTCGCGTGCTCCGTATTGCCGTGCGACGCATCGCCGCTCACCAGCCAGATGGCGATCGCCCCGAGCGCGATGCCCAGCAACGGCAGCACACCCGGGCGCTCACCCGAGACGAGCCCCACGATCACCGGCACGGTGAGCGCGATCATCGAGACGAGCGGCGCGGCGGTGCTCACGGTGCCGGTCGCGAGCACATGGTAGAGCAGGGTCACACCGAGTCCGCCCGCCACGCCGGCGCCGGCGGCCCAGACGAGGTCGGCCGTGCGCGTCTCGCCGGGGGCGAGCAGCGCATAGCCCACCAGGAACGCCACCCCGGTGAGCTGGAACCACGCGGTGACGGTGAACACGTGGGCGCGTCTTGAGGCCATGCCGCCCATGAAGTCGGCCACGCCGTAGACCAGCGACGAGGCGATGGCCATGAAGAAGGGCATCATGCGGGGCGCCGGCTCAGGCGTTCGCGAGCCGCCAGCCGGAGCCTGCGCGCTCGGCGCGGCCCTCGCTGGCGAGCTTCTCGAGATGCGCCAGGAGCGAGCGCTCGGCCCAGCTCCACAGCTCGGGCTTGGTGTCGGCGTAGACGACCGGCACCAGCTCGCCCAGCGTGCGCGCCTCCGCGCCGAGCACCGCGACCACCTTGTCCTCACGTTCGAGCCGATGCTTCACCAACGCACGAATGCGCCGCACGGCGGCACCCGAGGGTGAGCCGTGCGCGGGGAACAGCGTCTGCGGCTCGAGTGCGATGCAACGCTCGAGCGACTCCAGATAAGTGCGCATGTCGCCGTCGGGCGGATCGATGACCACGCTGCCGGGCCCGCCCGGCAGCAGGTCGCCACACACCAGCGCGCGGCGCTTGGGCAGCCACAGCGAGAGCGAGTCGCGCGTGTGCCCGGGCGTCTCGAGCACCGTGAGCGTCCAATCGTTGTGCCCGGGTGCCAACGGCAGCCGGTCGCCATCCTTCACCACCAGGTCGAGCGGCAGGTGCGGTGCGAGGTCGCGATGCCCCACCACCTTGGCGCCTACAAAACGCTCGCGACACGCCGCCACGCCACCCGTGTGATCCGGATGGTGATGCGTGACGACGATCAGCTTCACGCGCCGGCCTTCGGCCTCCAGATGGTCGGTGAGCGCGAACAGGTCGCGCAGGTCGTCGGGCTTGTCACTCCCGGGGTCCACCAGCGCGATCTCGCTCTCGCCGATCAGGTAGGCGTTCGTGTAGAGCGCCGGCGGCAGCGGCTTCGTGCGCATGGCGTGCAGGATGATGCCCCACTGCAGTTCCACGCGGCGCACCGGCCGTGCCGCACGCTCGGGTCCCTGCGCGATGCGTTCGGCGAGGCCGTCTTCACCCTCGGCGAGCGCGATGAGCGTCCACAGGATGGGGGCGGCGAACGTGAGCTGGCCATGCCGGTAGCGATCGAGCGCGGCCAGCGGCTTCACCCACTCGCCACTCGCGAGTTCGCCCGGGATGATGCTCGGCTCCTGCCCCGCGGGCAGGAACGCCAGGAAGAACAACGTGTCGAAGCGCACCGGTGCGAACACCGGCGTCTGCCAGCGGCCCGCGAACGTGAGCGACTCGGGTGCCACCGGCCAGGCATGCTGCTCGGCGACCTGCTGCAGCGTGGCGCGGCCCTCGAGCAGTTCCGTGCGCGCGGCGGCGATCGACTCCGCGCTCACGCCATCCGGCAGCCCCACCAGCACGCCGGTCTCCTCGAGCGCTTCGCGAATGGCGCACACGCGCGCGGCGCGCTCGAAGTCGTCTGTCACGCCGGGCACCGGGAAGGCTGCGTCCGCAGCGTCGACCTTGCCGCCCGGGAACGCCATGAAGCCGGGCTGGAACGGCACGGCGTCACTGCGCCGCACCCAGTACACTTCGCGCGCAGCCCCCTGCCCGCGCACGAGCACGACGCAGGCGGCATCGCGGAACGTCTTCGCGGGCGGGGTCACTTCGGTCGGGCGGCCCGGTTGCGCTTCGCGGGTGCTACGGCGCGCTTCGCGGCCTTCTTGGCGGCCTGCTTCGCGGCCTTCTTCGCGGCCTTCTTTGCGGACTGCTTCGCGGCTGGCCTCGCGGCGGGCTTCGCCGCACGCTTCGCGGCCCGCTCCCGCCGTGCTTCCGGCGAGTGCGCCTGCTTCGCGATCGCGACGTACTTCTCCATGGGCACCGCGGCCACGACCTCGGCGATCGGCTCCAGTGCCAGGTCCTCGACGCGCTTGAAGCGGATGCACGCCTTCCCCATGTCGAGCCGCTTCCCGGCCGACTTGAAGCCCGTGACGAGTTTCTGTTGGAGCACGGGGCTCATGTAGGCGCAGACCAGATGCAACGCCACGTAGTTCTTCTGGTTCACGAGTGCCGCGTACATGAGCGGATGGCCGTTGTAGGTGTCGGGGTACACCGCAAGCGGCACGGACCAGGCCAGCCAACTCGAACTCAGGTGCTCGACGTAGCCCTTGGGCAGGTGCTTGCGAACCAGAGCTCGTACCGCCGTCATGGCTGCACGACGGTCCGCGGGCAGGGATGCCAGATAGTCGTCGATGCTCGCGGGCTTGCTCGCCATGCGTCCTCACTCCTGTGTTCGGGCGCTGGGCCCCGTTGCTCCACGTCGACGGCGCCTCGTGCCTGCACTCGATCCGGCTCGCGACGGCTAAGAACGTCGGTTGCCCAATCCCAGTGCGAGTGCGGCCCGCAGGCTGATCCCGCCGAGGGGGTCTTCGCGCGGCGTCAGCACCAGCTGGCCGGCCGCACGGGCGATTCCAGATTCCGGAACGTACTCGAGCGAACCGGTGTGCAACCAGCGACCGCCGAGTTCCAGGCGCAGGGTGCGTGCACGGGTCAGGTCGTACGATAGCGCGCTGGAGGTGGGTGCTGCCGACATCGTTGGTCGAGGTGCGGATCGCCGTTCGGGTGATCGCCCACGCGCCACCCACGCCCGCGTCCAGCAGCACGCGCACGGGCCCGGAACCCAGTTCGAGCTGCGGCCCGAGCGTCAGCCTCAGCAACTGGCTCGAGGTGCGTGTACGCACGTCGATGCCCGGCAGCGCATAACTCGTGTCGTTGCGGGCGAACTCGAGCGCCTGGCCGGTGAGCCGTACGCCCCAGTGCGAGTCCTGCGTGACCGTGTGTGCCACGAACAGTTCGAGCGCGCCCTCGAAGCCAGCGTGGTCGGCGAGCGGGCCGTGCGGACTGAATCCACCACCGCCGAACCCGTACCACCACGTCGGTGTCGCGGGCTCCGCGTGCGCGGCGGGGACCCGCGAAGTCATGATCAGGAACGCGAAGAAGACGGCGGCGGTCACGGCGATGCGGCGCAACATGGCTCTCCTCCGGAGTCGTGGGGGTGGAAGCGAGACGCATTCGATGCGGAAACGGTCGAATGGATACGCCACGGCCGCGCCCGAGGTTGTGATGCACACGTCAACGGTTCGAGCGTCTCCGGCGCACCACCACGACCACGAACGCACGAACGCCTGCTCGCGTCACACGCGGCAGGCGCTCGTCGCTCGTACTCACCGGCGCCGCGGCCAGCGCGGTTCGCCGGCACACTACTCTCAAGCGCTGTGGGACCGGGAGAGTTCCACGGCCTTGCGGATGATGCTCATGGCCTCGTCGACCTCGGCCGTGGTGATGTCGAGCGGCGGACGGAACCGCAGCGAGCGGTGGCCGCAGCCCAGGATGATGAGCCCCAGCTCGTAGGCCTTGTCGGCCACGGCGTTGCGCGTGTCGGGGTCCGGGAAGTCGATGGCGCACATGAGGCCGCGACCGCGGGCGTTCGACAGCACGTCCGGCATCCCGGCCTGCATCGCCTGCAGCTTGCCCAGCGCGTACGCGCCGACCTTGGCCGCGTTCTCCACCAGGCGCTCTTCCTCGATGATCTCCAGGTAACGCATGGCACGCACCATATCGACCAGGTTGCCGCCCCACGTGCTGTTGATGCGGCTCGAGACCTTGAACACGTTTTCGGGCTCGTCTTCGAGCCGGCCGCCGCCCAGGAACCCGCACACCTGCATCTTCTTGCCGAACGACATGAGATCGGGCTGCACGGCCTGGCCTTCGTGCGCCCAGAACGTGCCCGTCAAGCCCACGCCGGTCTGCACTTCGTCGAAGATGAGCAGCGCGTCGTGCTCATGCGCGATGGCTTTGAGTGCCGCCAGGAACTCGTTGCGGAAGTGATGATCGCCGCCCTCGCCCTGGATGGGCTCGAGCACGATCGCCGCGATGTCGTCCTTGCGCGCCGCGAACGCCGCGCGGATCTCGGCCAGGCTCGCGGCCTCGGCCTTCTGCACGCGCTCGAGCTCGGCCGCATCGACCGGGAACCGCAGGTAGGGGTTCGACACGCGCGGCCAGTCGAACTTGGCGAAGTACTGGTACTTGCGGGGGTCCGCCGTGTTCGTCATCGACACGGTGTAGCCCGAACGGCCGTGGAACGCCTCGCGGAAGTGCAGGATCTGCGTGCCCTTCTCGCCCGTGATGCCCTTGCGCATGTTCTGGCGCACCTTCCAGTCCATGGCGGCCTTGAGCGCGTTCTCCACGCCCAACGCACCGCCGGCCACGAAGAAGGCGTGCGGCAGGTACGAGCGCATGGCCACGCGGCCGAAGACCTCCACGAACGCGGCGAACTCGGTGGAGTAGATGTCGGAGTTCGTGGGATTGACCAGCGCGGCGCGCGTGAGCATGGCCAGGAAGTCGGGGTCCTTCATCTTGGGATGGTTGAACCCGATCGGAAGCGTGGCGAAGAACGAGAACAGGTCGAGGTAGTCGCGACCCGTGCGCGAATCGTGCAGGCGCCGGCCCTGGCTCTTCTCCAGGTCGAGCACCATGTCGTAGCCGTCGGCCAGCATGTGGCGGCCGAGCGTCGCGTGCACCGCAGCCGGTGCGATGTTCGGGGTCTTCATGCCTCGTCTCCCTTCACCATGGTCTCGACGAACGTATCTTCCTTCACCGTGGACAGCACCATCACCGTGCGCGTCTGCCGCACGCCCTCGTGGCCCGACAGCTGCTCCAGCAGCAATTCTTGAAGTGACGTCATGTCGGCGACCCGCACCTTCAGCAGCAGCGAGAACTCCCCGGTGATGTGATGGCACTCCAGCACTGCCGTCAGTTCGAGCACGCGTTCGATGAAGCCCTTCTCGAACCGCGGATGTTCGAAGAACACTTCCACGAACGCCGCCACCTCGGCGCCGACGGCGGCGGGATCCACCACCGCCGTCCAGCGCCGGATGACTCCTGCCGCCTCGAGCTTCTTCACGCGCTCGTGCACGGCAGCCGTCGAGAGTCCCACCCGCTTGGCGATCTCGGCCTGCGCGAGCGAAGCGTCCTTCTGCACGAGCGCCAATATGTGGCGGTCGGTGCGGTCGAGCTCTTTCGAGTGGAGGACTCTGCGAACCATGTGCATGAGTTTATTTTCGGCTGCAAGCCATTTCAACTGAAATATTTTCTGCACAGTTCGACGCCGACGCGATTTATTTCGGCCGGAGCGGGGTCGAATGCAGCAGGACTGGCACGCGCCGACGCATGTCGTTGCGGTACAATGATTTACCTGCTGTCGCGGGTCCGTCCACGGGACCTCCCGTATCCGACCGTGCTGGACGCTCCCCTCCGTCCAAGTGGGCAGGGTCCGCGCGGGACTCACTCGCATGGCCGCGCCTGGAACGCGGAAGCGCGGGAACACCGGCGCCGTCACCACCGTCAGGTGTCGCGGCGCACCCAGTCCCAGAGCGTGTCGAGATCCTGCAGGTCCTCGAGCAACAGATCGGGCCTGCTCGCCTCGAGCACGTCGCGGTGCCGTCCACCGGTGGCCACGGCCACGGCCTTCGCCCCCGCGGCGCGCGCGCACGCCACGTCGTGCTCGGTGTCGCCCACCACCACGCAGCGCTCCGGAGTCACACCGTGCCGCTCGGCCGCGCGCTGCACGGCGAGTCGCGCGATCGCGTTGCGATCCGGGCCCTCGTCGCCGAACGTGCCCCACGCGAAACGGTCCCAGATGCCGAACGCGTTGAGCTTGATGTGCGCCATGTTGCGCTCGTTGCCGGTGAGCAGCGCGCTCACCCAGCCGGGCTCGGCGTTCACGGCCTCGAGCAGCGTGCGCACACCGGGCAGCAGCCCGCCGCGCGGCGGACTCATGACCACGCGCATGTGCGCCACGACGCGCTCGAAGAACCGCTCGCGCTCGCCCACGCCGAACTCGATCCCGTGCCGCTGGGCGATGTCGTTCACGATCAGCACGTCGGTGCGACCGGCGAACGGGATCGTGCCGAGGTCGTCCTCGATGCCGTAGACCTCGCGCAGCGCCAGGACCAACGCATCGCGTCCGGCGCCCTGCGTGAGCAGCAGCGTGCCGTCGACATCGAACAGCCATACGAGTGATGCGGGCTCCGGACTCATGCGCCGCACAGTATCGGATTCCCGTGCGCGCCACCTGCAGCGTTACTCCCGTGCCAGCGGGAACAGCCCCCGGATCCGCGCGACACGGCAGCGCAATGGGCCCCGGCCGCCGCCAGCCCCGCCTGACGTGATCCCGGCGGCAACGGGATCCGGGCGGGACGGCGGGATCCACCCGTCCCGACCGGGACCACCGCTCCCTTCCGATTTCATTAGCGTTGACAAACTCGATTATTAGCCTAGGCTAACAAATCTCCGAGACGGAAGCACGGCCGTTTCCGCCTCCTCGACTCCCGAGCTCGCTCACGAGGTGCACCATGAAACCCGACCTCCGACGAACGCGATCGAAGATCCTGCTGCGGATCGCCGCCGCCGCGCTACTGCTGACACCGCTCACCGGTTCCGGCTGCGGCCGCCTGTTGACGACCTCACCGGAGCCCGGTGACGTGTTCGACGCGCCGCTCGACGGCCTGAGCCCCGCGGAACGCACGGCGTTCCTGCGGGGCGACGCGGAGTTCGCCCGCGCATTTTCCATGACCGATGGACTCGGACCGATCTTCAACGAGGTCGCTTGTGCGAGCTGCC
>JBEBGT010000145.1:0-7671 GCA_040081365.1 Candidatus Eiseniibacteriota bacterium
GCCCCGCCACGCTGCACGACGCGGTGACCGCGGTGCTGGCGGCCGAAGGCCTGCGCGACGCGGTGGTGCGCATCACGGTGACGCGCGGCATCGCGGGCGGGCGGCCGGTGCGCACGGGCGCGTGGGTCGAGGCCGAGGCACTGGGCGGGCGGCTGTGGGTGGGCACGCGCACGCGGCATGCTGATGGCGGCCCGGCGGGTGCGCGCGTCATGGTGTCGCAGACGCCGTTCGCCGCGGGCTGGATCGCGCGACACAAGACCACGAGCCGGCTGGCGTGGGACCTGGCGCGTGAAGAAGCCCGCGCCGCGGGTGTGGACGAGGCGCTGCTCGTGAACCGCGCCGGCGAGATCCTGGAGGGCGCGGCCAGCAACCTGTTCGTGGTGCTGCCGGGCGGCGAGGTGGTGACGCCACCGCTCAGCGCCGACGTGCTACCGGGCGTGACGCGCGCGCTGGTGCTGGAGTCCTGCGCGCGGCTCGGGATCCCGGCCCGCGAAGGCCCCGTGACGTTGGAGTCGCTGCGCTTCGCCGACGAGGTGTTCCTCACCAACTCGGTGCAGGAAGTGCTGCCGGTGGCCATGATGGGCGGCCGCGCCGTGCCGGCGCGCGCGACCACGCTGCGGCTGCTCGCCGACTACCGCGAGCTCGTGGCGGCGACGACGCGCGTGTAGCGCTCGCGCCGCGGGTCAACGCGCGCGGGGTGCGCGCCGGATGCCCCGACTCGACCGGCGGCGTTCCACCCCCGGACCGTACACACGGGGACAGCGTGCGCCGATACTCCATGCAGGTTGCGCGTCTGCGTGCGCGTTGCGCGGGCGGGTTGCGCGCACCGGGTCAGACCGCCCACGCCGGCGGTCGGCAACTCGGTGTCACCGGGCGCCGTAGTGATCGACGTATCGGGTGGCACGACCGGTGCACCTATCCGGTAGAAGCGCTGACGCGGCACGCCGGGCGGCAACCCGGTACTTCCCGTCCGGCAAGCGAGGGTGCGTATGCAGGTCAAGGGCGGACGACTCGAACTCCTGGTGCCGCACATGCTGCGTGGGCAGCTGCTGCGCCCGGGATTCGTCCGCCTGAGCCTGCGGCTCGGGCTCACGCGGCAGATGCCAGCCTGGGCCAAGCTGCAGTTCACGAACAACGGCATCACCGCCCGCGACCTCGATCAGGTGCTCGGCCGCATCACCGGCCTGGAGTCGTGGGTCGACGAATGGGAGGCGCTCGGCCTGCGCCACGACCTCGCGGGCCACGAAGCGCTCGAGGCGGGCCAGATCCGACAGGCCGGCCAGCGCTTCCTGTGGGCGAGCGCGGCTTACAACTTCGCACAGTACGTGGTGTTCATGGAGCCGGCGCGCAAGAAGCAGCTGCACGAGCGCTGCGTGGCCAGCTACACGGCGGCCGCCCCTCACCTCGAGTACCCGGTGCTGCCGTTCGAGGTCGAGTTCCGCAAGCGCGCGGTGAAGGGCGCCCTGCGGCTGCCGCATGGCGACGGCCCGCACCCGGTGGTCGTGATCTTCAATGGCACGAATGGCGTGAAAGAGGAGCTGCACGCCTGGTCGGAGCCGTACCTCGAGCGTGGCATCGCCACGATCACGCTGGACGGCCCGGGGCTCGGGCAGACCTTCCATCGCCTCGGCAGCGTGGCGGAGCCGCGGCCGCTGGGTGTGGCGATCATGAACCACATCGAAGCGATCCCCGAACTGGACTCCGACGCCGTGGCCTACATGGGGCTGTCGCTTGGTGGCTACGCGGCCATCAAGATGGCCTCACACGACAAGCGTGTGCGCTGCGTGGCCGCGGTGAGCCCGCCATTCTCGGTGGACGTGTACTGGAACGTGACGCTGTTCTCGATGCGCAAGGAACTCGCGAACCTGTACCAGATGAGCATCGGCGAGATGGACCGCTTCATCCCGCGCATCACGCTCGAACACACGCTGCCCGACCTCGAAGCGCCGCTCATGCTGGCCGGTGGCGGACACGACATGATCACGCCGGGCGAAGAGGCCCAGCGCATCTTCACCACCGCGCGCGGCGAACGTGAGCTGGTGTACTACCCGCGCGGCGCGCACGAGTGCTTCAACGTCCTCGCCGACCTGCGGCCGCGCATGACCGGCTGGGTCGCGCAGCAGCTCGCGAAGCACCGCGCCTCGCCGCCGCCGCGCCCCAAGCGCGCCGGACCCGACCCGCGCGATGCGGTGTTCATGGCGGCCGAAGCCGTGGATCCCGACTTCGCCGACGACCTCATGGGCGAGGGCCATCGCCGCGAATGGCACGAGCACCGCAGCACGGCGCCGTCACTCGGCGCCCGCTTCAGCTGGCCGTGGTCGACCGAGCGCCGACTCCAGATTCTGCACCAGACTGCGCACGGCACGGTGGCGGTGGCGGTTCAGGCCGTGACGGCGTCGAGTGCCTGGCGCACACGCGCCGAGAGCTCGCGCGGCGTGTAAGGCTTGTGCAGGAGCGGCCAGTCGGTCTGGTCGGACCGCCGCCGCGCGATGGCTGCTTCGGGGTAACCCGACATGAGCAGGACGCGCGTGGCCGGCCGCAGGCCCTGCACGCGCTCGGCGAGCTCGATGCCCGTCATGCCCGGCATGCGCACGTCCGTGAGCAGTAGGTCGATGTGTCCCGTCCACGCGGCCGCACGCGCCAGTGCGGTCTCGCCATCGCCCGCCTCGAGCACGCGGAAGCCAGCCTGGGCCAGTGAACGCACCGCCAGGTCCCGCACGAGCGGCTCGTCCTCGACCACCAGCACGGTCTCGAGCCCGGCGGCCTCGGGCGTGGCCGCGGGCGCGGGCGGGCCGGCCTGCGCGCCGCCGCGCGGCAGCACCACCACGAACGTCGTGCCCTCGCCGGCTCGGGACTCGAACTCGATATGCCCACCGCTCTGCAGCACGATGCCGTGACACGTGGCCAGCCCCAGCCCGGTGCCCTTACCACCGGCCTTCGTGGTGAAGAACGGCTCGAACAGGTGCGGCTGCACCTCCTCGGGCACGCCGTGGCCTTCGTCGCGGACCCGGATCTCCACATAGTCGCCGGCCGGCAGGGTGCCCGCCCCGGTGGACCGGGGCGCCGAGAGCGTGAGGTTCGCCGCCGAGATCTCGAGTTCGCCTCCCTCGGGCATGGCGTCGCGCGCGTTGACCGCGAGGTTCACCAGCACCTGCTCGAGCTGGCTGGCGTCGACGTGCACCGGCCACAACGCCGGCGCCACGTTCAGGCGCATGTGGATGTGCTCGCCAAGCACGGGACGCAACAGGCTTCGTAGCTCGTGCACCACCGCCACCAGATCGACGTCACGGGGCTGGATGACCTGCTTGCGCGCGAACGCCAGCAGCTGGCGCGTGAGCGCGGCGGCGCGATCACCGGCCTTGAGCGCCTCACCGAGTTCGCGTCGCGCCGGATGGTCGCTCGTGAGCGAGTCGAGCGCCATGGACGTGAAACCGCTGATGGCGGTGAGCAGATTGTTGAAGTCGTGCGCCACGCCTCCGGCCAGCTGGCCGATGCTCTCCAGGCGCTGCGCGCGCACGAGCTGGGCCTCGAGGCGCTTGTTCTCGGTGACATCGGTGGCGATCGTGCAGGTGCCGAAGATCTCGCCCGATTCATCGAACAGCGGCACCTTGTCGACGATGAACTCGCGTGGGCCCGTGCCGGCCATGTCGACCTGGACGTCGCGACGCACCGGCGCGCGGTTCGTGAGGACCTCGCTCTCGTGGGACTCGATGCGCTCGGCGTACAGCGGCGGCAGGAACTCGCGCGCGGTGCGGCCCACGGCCTGCTCGCTGGTGATGGCCGACGCACGCTGGAACTCGCGATTGATGAGCAGGTACCGGCCCTGCGCGTCCTTCACGTAGATCGACGCGGTGGAGTGGTCGAGGATGCTGCGCAGCAGCATCTCGCTGCGGCGCAGGCGCTCTTCGGCCTGAAGGCGTTCGAGCTCGGCCGAGGCGCGCGTCGCGAACAGCCGCAGCATGGCGGGGATGCGCTCGGGATGCGCGAAAGGTCTGCGGCGCATGACGGTGAGCTGGCCGAACACGCGCCCGTCGCTGGCGAGCAGCGGCGTGCCCGCATAACTGTCGATGCCCAGATCGACCAGGCACGGGTCGGCGGGGAACAGCGCCTGCACACCGGTCGGGTACAGGCACGAGCCGTTGCCCCAGATCTTCTCGCACGGTGTGCCGGCGAGGTCGTACTCGAACGGCGCGGCCACCTGGCCATCCACGCACATCATGAGCGTACGCACGCGGCCGGCCCGACCTTCCACGGGCTCGGCCACCAGTGCGTAGTCGACCTCGAGTCCGGCGCTCAGGTGCAGGAGCATGGAGCGGAAGAACGTCTGGCCCGTGAACGCCATGAGCGCGCCCGTGGCTTCGAGCTGCGCGGGATCGAGGCTGAGCTCGCGAACGTCGGCACGGAACTGCAGTTGTTCTTCCAGCGCCCGCACACGCGCTCGGAGTGCGGCCCGGTCGTCGTGCTCGGACACGGCGGTGGTCGCGCCTTCGCCAGCTGGCGCCGCAGCGGGTTCCATGAAGCCCTCGGGTTGGGCCGTGGGGGGCGGCCGGGCGTGGAGAGTGGGAGAGGACGCGCCCAGCCGCGCCGCACGCAGCGACGCCTCCGGGAGGCCGACATCCTAGGACACGCTCGCGCGCAGGCAAACGGAATTCCCAGCGCGGTGTTCGCGAGGCACAGCAGTTCGATCGTCGCACGCCGGTGCGAGGCCGGCGCGCGGCTCAGGCGCTGCCGGGGGTGCTGGTGCGGCTCTCGGCGCGGCCCATGTGCTTGCTGCGGTACATCTGACGATCGGCCTCGTTGAGCAGCTCGCCCGCCGTCATGGCGCCATCCCATTCGACCACGCCCAACGAGACGCGGCTGTCGTGCCGCGAATGCTCGTGGAACGTGTCGGCGATGCGCTGGGCCAGGATCTCGGCCCCGACGCGTTCGGCCAGCACGATGAGCACGAACTCGTCGCCGCCCACCCGGTAGCCGCTGTCGGTGCCGTCGCGCGAACACTGCCGCACGGCCTGACCCACGGCACGCAGCGTGTCGTCGCCAGCCGCGTGCCCGAAGCGGTCGTTCACCCGCTTCAGGTCGTCCACGTCCATGTACAGCAGCGCGAGCGGATGATCGAGCCGGCGCGAGCGCAGCATGGTGCGGGCCAGTTCGCGTTCCAGCGCGCGGCGATTGCCGAGCCCGGTGAGCGGGTCGGTGAGCGTGAGCGCCTCGAGGTCGGCGAGATGGCGCGACGCCATCTCGCGCTCGCGCCGCAGCAGCACGATGATCCACACGCCGAACGCGATGGCGATGGCCGAGGCGATGCTCGAGGACCAGGTCTCGCGCGGCGAGCGCGACCATTCGCCGCTCTCGTAGCGCGCGGTGAGCCACGGCAGCGAGGCCAGGGCGAGCACGGCGAGCGACAGCGGCAACAGCCGGAAGGGTGGGCGCGGCGGCGGCTCGAGGCGGCTCAGGTTCGCTCCGGCGAGGAGTCCCGCGCGCCCCATCCGCACTGGCAGCCAGCGCGCGTCAGGGCTCCCTGCCCCGGGGGCGGCGCGAGCGGTGGGTTCGCTTGCGACCGTCGCGCATGATGCGCGTGGCTCGCGGACCTGTAAAGGCGGGGCATGGGGGCTGCGCTGGCGCAGCGCTCCGCTCGTGCATGACGCATGACCGTTCGGCTGGCCCCGCGGATCCGCGCCCGAGTGGTCCCCGCATGGCCCGAACCGGCGTGAGCGGGCCCGAACGCGACCTGCGCGCGCGCGCGAAAGCTGCTAATTTCGCTGCACGAGCCGCATTGCAACCGCCAAGGCCTTCGGAGAGTCCCATGCCCGACGTGAGCACCGCCGTGCGCATCCGGCCGCTGGACGAGCTGGACATCAGCGGAATCGTCCGCATCGACGAGAAGATCTCCGGCATCTACCGTCCGGAGGTCTGGGAGACCCGCGTCATGTACTACACGCGCCGCGACCCCGGTGCGTCCCAGGTCGCCGAGCTCGGCGGCAAGGTGGTGGGCTTCATGCTCGGGGACCTGCGCGCCGGAGAGTTCGGCCTCGACGAGCCGAGCGGCTGGATCGAGCGCTTCGGCATCGACCCCGACCTGCGCGGCCAGGACCTGGGTCGCAAGCTGTTCGACGCGATCCGCGCGCACTTCGTGGCGAGCGGCGCCAAGAGCGTGCGCACGCTGGTGGACACCAACGACGCTGGGGTGGCTGGCTTCCTCAAGGCCATCGGCTTCGCGCCCGCGCCGCTGCAGGCACTCGAGATCCGGCTCTAGCGAGCCCCGTACCTCCCAGGAGCCACGCCCCCATGAAGGTCGAGAACGTCACCCTCGAGAAGAAGTATCACGACGCCGTCGAGCACTGGCGCCGCCATCACTTCAAGGACTACGACACGCTGCTCGACAGCTGGGAGAAGTTCTTCCCGAAGGACGAGAAGTTCTGCCTGTGCGCCAAGCTCGAGTTGGGTACTCCAGACGTCATCCACATCGGCGAACAGAAGGGCGAGAAGAAGCGCGTCAATCCCGACGAGCTCACCGAGGATCAGGCGCGCCATCTGCTGGCCATCATCAAGGCGCAGGCGAGCACCGAGTTCGGCAGCATCCAGCAGCACGCCGGCACGATCGACCGCGCGCACGACGACCAGGATCGCGCTTGGGTCATGCGCGTGATGGCCGAGGAACTGCGCCACGGCTACCAGATGCTGCACCTGCTGCTGAGCAAGGACTGGTCGCACGTGAGCGGCGGCGTGACCGGCCCGCAGATGGTCGAGGAGATCCTGTCCATGACCACGGGCAACCACGTGCTGGACGCGTTCAATCTCGACTACGACTCGTTCATGGACAACATCACGTTCGCGGCGTTCATCGACCGCGTGGGCAAGTACCAGCTCACGATGCAGAAGGTGTGCGCGTACAAGCCGATGGCGGACTCCATGCCGCCCATGCTGCGCGAGGAGGCGTTCCATCTGGCCGCGGGCGTGATCCCGCTGCGCCGCTTCGCCGAGCGTGCCGCCAAGGGCGATCCGTTGGCGAACCTGGAGCTCGTGCAGCAGAGCATCAACAAGTGGTTCGCGCGCGGCCTCGAGATGTTCGGCGACGAACGCGGCGGGGCCAAGAACATCCAGTACGGCTTCAAGGACCTCATGAACCGCGAGGCCGTGGACCAGTACACCGAGGAATGCCGCAAGATGGTGCGCGACATCAACACGCGCTTCGTCCGTGCGCGCCTCCCCGGCTACTCGCCTGACAAGGTCGAGGCGGTGATCGACGAACTCGAGCGCACGCACGGCGCGCACGAGGGCCTGCCCTACGAGGCCATCCTGCACCTGCCCGACCCGCGCTTCTTCCGCCGCAAGGGCGAGCTCGCGTTCCAGATGATCGGCGTGAGCGGCGAGGTGTTCACGGATGCCGAAGAGTACCTGCGCTACCTGGCCAAGCACCTGAACCCGGGCTACATCGCGAGCCGCGACATGCGCCTGTACGCCGACGCGCTGCGTCAGGTGGCGGCGGGCACGCTCACGGTGGAGCTGGCGGTGAAGGCGATGCCGAAGCTCAAGCGACTGGGCGGCAGCTGCCCGTGCAGCCGTTCGGTGCGCTGGGTCATGGAAGAGCAGGACGGCACCGAGACCACGGTGATGTCCCGCCCGGCCTGAGCACGGCTCTGGCACCGCGTTCCGCCTCGAACCGAGCGGGAC
>JBEBGT010000146.1:0-7662 GCA_040081365.1 Candidatus Eiseniibacteriota bacterium
AGTATGTTCTCCTCGTCACCGTATCGATCCCCCCGCCCTTGCGGTGAGTCGCCGGAGATCGCCGAGGGCTCGACCCGCTGCGCCAGCCGCGAGCGGCGCACGGCGAGGCGGAAGTGATCGCCGCAGGCTCGGCCCCGCTGCGCCAGCCGCGACGACCGCGCCAGTCCGCGCGCCGCGCCAGCCTGCTATGCTGTCTCCCGTCCGGTCCGCGAGCCCTGCGACCGGCCCATCCATCCAGGGAGGACGCGGCACATGAAATGGGTCGTTCGCATCGTCGTCGGAGTGCTCGCCGTGCTCGCCGTGTCCGTGCTGGGGCTGTGGATCGCCTCGCATCGTCGTGACGCCGGCCGCATGCGCGGCAACATCGAGATCGCGCGACCCGTGGACCAGGTCTGGGCGTGGATGACCCAGGGCGACAAACTCACGCAGTGGGTCGGCTGGCTGTCCGCCGTCGAGCCCGACAGCACGTCGCCGCCCGAGGGCATCGGGCACCGTGAGATCTGGGTGATGGACGACCCGCGCATGAAAGAGAAGCTGCATGTGCCCGGCACCATCACGCTCTGGGAGCCGCCCAACCAGATGGGCGTGCACATCGAAGTCCCCAATATGTTCGAAGGCGACGTGCTCTACCGGCTCAGCGAGCTGCCCAACGGTCACACCAAGGTCGAGCAGGACGGCCGCTTCAAGTACCTCGACCGTTTCGCCGCGCTCATGGAGCCCGTCGTCACGCCCGAGGCCATGCGCAAGATGGTGGCCGACATGCAGCGGTTGAAGACCAAGGTCGAAGAAGAGCCGTTCCCGGCCGACAGTCTCGGTCTCGAAGAGCCCGCGCCCGACACGGCCGCCGACACGACGGCCTCGAACTAGCGCCAGCGCGCGCGGGTCGCGAGTCCGCGCCGTGCGCACGCTCGCCCAGCGTTCAGCGCGCCGCCCTCGTGTCCCGCGCCGCACGTCGTGGCAAGCATCGGCGCGCTGCGGCGTGCGCCCGCCAGGACCCAACTACCGCCGGAACAACAGCACCACGCCCGTGACCGCGATGATCGCGCCGACGAACGCACGCCACGACAGTCGCTCGCCATGGAAGCGCGCCGCCAGCAGCATGGCCAGTAGCGGTGCTAACGCCGTGATCGACGCCGACACGCCGGCCTCGATGTAATGCAGCGATGTGAGCGCCAGTGTGACGCCCAGCACCGGGCCCATCACCGCGCCCGCCGCCATGAACGCCGTGGCCTTGCCGTCGCGCATAGCACCCAGCGTGCTCTTGAACTGGCGCTGCGCGATGGTCAGGAGCCAGATCGTGATCACCGCTGCGGTCACGCGCACGACCGTGGCCGGCAGAGGGTCGATCCCCGTGCGCAGCCCGATCTTCGACAGCACCATGCCGCCCGCCTGCCCGAAGGCGCCCAACAGTCCCGCGATCACGCCCATGCGTTCGGAGCCCTCGGCGTGATCCGCCTGCGCCGCCTGTCGGCGCGAACGCGACGTGATCGCGAAGGCCACGCCGAAGAACACCAGCAGCATGCCGACGAGCGCCAAGGGCCCCGGCTCCTGATGCAGGATCGGCCACGCCAGCGCGGTGGTGAAGAGCGGCGCGGTCGCGGCCAGCAAGGATGCGCGGCCCGGACCCAGGATCACCATGGCGCGGAAGTTCCACGCGTCGCCGAACACGAAACCCACCATGCCGGACAGCGACAAAGCCACCAGCGCCGTGGGCGTGGCCCACACCGGCCACCAGGCACCGTCCTTCACGTGCAGCGCGATCATCAGGAACGCGAGCGCGGTGGTGATGCGCAGACGGTTGAGGACATGCGAGCCCATCCGTCGCCCGGCGGCTGCGAACAGGTTCGCACCGCTCGCGAAGCACGCGGCCGTTCCCAGGGCGGCGAGCTCGCCGGCGAAGCGCATGCCACCTCCAGAAACGTGCAGCGGTCGGGGGAGAGCGGGGGGGTGAGACAAGAGCCGGAGTGGTCCTACTATATCGGCCAACTGTGGTACCGACACTATGCCTGCTTCGCGAGGGCGGCGAAAGTCATTCCGTCCGAACGGCTTGACGCCACAGGCCCCGGCGGGCTTCAGTCCCGGGAATGGATTCCAGCGCGGGGCGTAATCGTGATGCCGGGAAGACTGGGCCGGACGACGCCGGGAATGCCGGGCCGAGCGACGCTGACCTGGTGGCGGCCAGCCAACGGGGTGACCAAGCGGCGTTCGGTGAGATCGTGCGCCGTTACCAGCGCGCGGTGCACCGGCTGGCGTGGTCGCTCACGCGCAGCGCCAGCGACGCCGACGACCTGGCGCAGGAGACGTTCGTGCGTGCATGGGGAGCCATCGGCCGGTTCGAGACGGGGCAGCCGCTCTACCCCTGGCTCGCGCGCATCGTCACCAATCAGGCGTTCTCGTTGTTCCGGCATCGGCGCCGCCGGCCCGAGACGTCGATCGAACCGCTCGTGGAAGCCGGACAGCAATGGGGAGTCGACGATGATCCTGCGGACCACTCCGCGCGCAGCGAACGTGACGCGCAGTTGCGCGAGTGCTTCGACGCGCTGGCGCCCGAGCACCAGGCCGTGCTCGCGCTGCGTTCGGTGCAGGACCTGTCGTACGACGAGATCGCCAAAGTGCTCGAAGTTCCGGTGGGCACGGTGATGTCGCGACTGTCGCGCGCCCGCGCCGAACTCAAGCGGCGGCTGGCCGAACGCACCGGAGGCGCGACATGACGCACCTGAGCCCTGAACAGCTGTCGGCGTTGCACGACGGCGCGCTGGCCGGCACGGATCTCGCGTCGGCCGAAGCGCATCTCTCGGCGTGCGAGGCCTGCCGCGTGGCGATGACCGAGCTCGCCGAACTCGACGCGTCGCTCGATGCCGCGCTCGCGCACGATCCGGGCGACGCCTACTTCGCGGACTTCGCGTCGCGCGTGCAGACGCGCATCGCGGCCGAAGCGGCGGCGGCCGAGGTGGCGCCCGCACCGGTCGTGCGGCCGGTCGTGCCCGCGCCCAGGCGCAGCCCGTGGTTCGCGCCGCGCGCGTTCGGCTTCGCAGGTGCGGCCGCGGCCCTCGTGGTGACGGCCGGGCTCGCGTGGATGCTGTTCGGTCGCACGTTGGCACCGACCGATCTCATGCGTGCGAACGAGATGCGTTCGGAGCGTTCCGAGCCGGCCGCGGGAGCACCGGCCGAGTCGCCGCTCGCGGAGCAGGCCGTGCCGGAGCCGACGATGCAGTCCGCGCCGGAGCCCGGAGCGCAGCCCGGGGTGGGCACGACGCCCGAGCGACCCGCGGTGGCGCCGTTCATGAAGGACGCCGTGCCGGTGTCGCCGCGACCGCAGGCCGCGCGTGCGCTCGGATCGGATGAGCGCGCGCGGGCGACCGCGCACCGCCAGACGAGCACCGAGTCGCGCACGAGTGGGAGCGTGCAGCCGCCGGCCGCGAACGAGGCGATGACACCCAAGCTCATGTCCGAAGTGACCGGTGCCTCGGAGCCGGCCGCGTCCGGGCCGGCTGCGACCGCGACGCCCGCGCCCGCGGCTGCAGCCTCGCCCGCGCCGCCGTCCGACGCGCGCCGCGAGGCCGAGGCACGGCACGACGCCGCGCCGTCCACGACGCCACGCGCGCCTGCCGCCGGATCGGCGCCCAGCAGCGGTTGGGGCAAGTTGAAAGCGTTCACGCAGCCCGCGTCACCTGCTCCGGCACTCGCCGGCGGTACCGCCAAGACGCGCGCGCTCGTGGGGCAGTCGCTCGACCTGCAACAGTCCGCAGCGGCCATCGAGCCTGCGTGCGGCGTGGTGCGCGACTCGCGCGGCACGCCGCTCGGTGGTGCGCAGCTCACGCTGCTCGGCGCCACCACGCGCAGCGCGCGCAGTGCCAAGGATGGTTCGTTTTGTCTCGAACGTCCCATGGTGGGCGACACGCTGCTCGTGATGCGCGTGGGCTACGAGCCCGTGCGGTTGGTGCTCGTGAGCAGCTCCGCACTCGCGCTGGCACTGGAGCCCGTGGGCACGCTGGGCTCGCAGGACGGGCTCGTGGCCGGCGGCGGCGAGACACGCGACCGGCTCGGTTCGGCCCTCGGCGCCCGCACCCGCGCGCCGCAGCCCGATGTGTACGCGCGGGAATCCGTCCCGCTGCGTGAGGCCGTGAGCGCGGCCCGCGATGCGGCGGCCATGGCCGCGCGCGAACGCACCAGCCTGGCGTGGGAGCGCGCGGCGGCCGCGTGGCGTGCGATCGGTGCCGCCACAACGGACGCGGCGTCGTACGATGCGCGCTTCCGTGAGATCGCCGCGCTGCGCGAGGCCTGGCTGCTCACGCCCGATGCCGCGCATCGCGAGCGCTTCGAGCAGGCCGCTGCCGCGTTCGTCGTGGGCACGCCGCGTGCATTGCCCGAGCGCGCCACCGTGCAGCGCTGGCAGCAGGAGTTGCGCCGGGGTCCTGCGTCGCGCTGATCCCCGCGTGCTGCTCGGCGATCGCCGAGAAGTGCTGCTGCCCGCCCGTGCACGAGTCGTGACCGGCCAGGTCGCGCGGGGATACACGTTCCGGCTCTGATCCGCCCGCGCCGGAACGTTTTCGCTTGTCGGCAAGCCCGCCGCTCGCGCACCCTTCGCGCGTCTGCATCGCCCACCTGAGCCGTCCGACCCGCTCCCCTTCGAGGAAGTCCCGTGGCCATCGCGACTGCCACACACGACGAGAACGGCCGTCCCCGCACACCAGAAGAGATCGAACGCAACTGGTTCGAGAACGTGTACCAGGGTGACAAGCAGAAGCAGCTCACGATCCGCGCGGCGCTCACCGGCATGGCCCTGGGGGCCATCATGTGCGTGTCCAACGTGTATGTGGGACTCAAGATCGGCTGGAGCATGGGTGTGGCGATCACGTCGTGCATCTTGGCGTGGGCGTTGTTCACCGCGCTCACGAAGGTGTTCCGGCTCCACGAGTTCTCGATGCTCGAGAACAACGCCATGCAGTCGGCCGCCTCGGCCGCCGGCTCCATGACCTCGGCCGGCATCGTCAACGCCATCCCGGCGCTGTGGATGCTCAACCCGAGCGCCGTGCCGCCGCAGAACGTGCTCATCGTGTGGGTCATCCTGATCTCGTTCCTCGGCGTGTTCCTGGCCATCCCGGCCAAACGCCAGATGATCAACATCGAACAGTTGCCGTTCCCCAGTGGTATCGCCGCCGCCACCACATTGCGCACGCTGCACGCCAAGAGCGCCGAGGGGGCGGGGCAGGCGCGCGCGCTGGGTTGGGCCGGCGTCGTGGGTGCGCTGGTGGGTTTTCTGCGCGACGCGGACTGGAAGGGGCGGTTCTACCCGTTGATCCCGGCCACGTTCGGTACGCAGTGGATCCAAGTGGGCAACTACACGGCGCACGAGCTCACCATGCGCTTCGAGGGCTCGCTGTTGCTGCTCGCGGGCGGCGCGCTCATCAGCTTCCGGCAGGCGTGGAGCATGCTGCTCGGCGCCAGCATCAACTACCTCATTCTTGCCCCCATGTTCCTCGACAACGGCGACATCACATCACCGGCGAGCTTCCGCAACATCTCGCGCTGGTCGCTGTGGATCGGCGTTCCCATGATGGTCACCAGCGGCCTGCTGCTGTTCGTGTTCAACTGGAAAGCCGTGCAGCGTACGTTCAGCACGCTGGGCGCGCTGTTCGGGGCCAGCAAGGGTGGCGACGAAGACCCCATGAACAAGATCGAGGTCCCGCCCTCGTGGTTCGTGGGCGGCTTCCTGGTCGTGGGTGCTGCGGTCGTCACCATGGGCCAGATGTTCATGCACATCACCTGGTGGATGGGCATCATCGCCGTGCTGGCCACGTTCTTCCTCGTCATCGTGGCGTGCCGCGTGGTGGGTGAGACCGACACCACGCCCGTGGGCCCCATGAGCAAGATGACGCAGCTCACGTTCGGTGCCATCAAGCCGGGCGACACCACGGTTAACCTGCTCACCGCGCAGATCACCTCCGGCTCCACGAGTCACGCCGGTGACCTGCTCACCGACCTGAAGAGCGGCTACCTTCTGGGCGCCAACCCGCGCCAGCAGTTCTTCGCCCAGTTCCTCGGCGTCATCGCCGGCGGCCTGATCGTGGTGCCGACGTTCTTCCTGTTCGTGAAGAGCCCGGACGAGCTGGGCACCGAGAAGTGGCCCGCGCCGGCCGCACTGGTGTGGAAGGCCGTGGCCGAACTGCTCGGCAAGGGGCCCGACGCACTGCCGCAGAGCGCGCAGATGGGCATCCTGATCGGCGCCTCGCTCGGGATCGTGTTGGTGCTGCTCGAGCGCTGGTTCCCCAAACAGAAGCAGTTCATCCCGTCCGCCACGGGACTTGGTCTGGCGTTCACGTTCAACGGCTTCAACGCGGTGTCGTTCTTCATCGGCTCCGTGTTGGCGCTCATCGTGAGCAAGGTGTGGCCGGAGTGGCACAAGAAGTTCACCGTGGCCGTGTCGTCCGGCATCATCGCGGGCGAGAGCCTCATGGGCGCGTTCATCATCCTGCTGCAGCGCATGCTGCCGAACGTGTTCATCGGCGGCTGAGCGCCGGTTTCCGGTTCCCTTCCACGGCCGTCGCGCGACCCGTTCGCGCGGCGGCCGTGACGGCGTTCCACGGGCAGCGGCGCGTGTCCTGACGGGCCGTGCGGGAGGCACCGGAAACTCGCTTGGGCGGCCCCGCGGCCCGCATTGACGGCCCCGCTCGCGCCCCCTAACTTCCTCGGGTTCAGCACCCACCCGACAACTCCCGAGGGCTTTCATGCGTCGTGTCCTGATCACCGGCGTCACCGGTTTCGCCGGCAGCCACCTGGTCGACTACCTGCTCACCCGGAACGACTGCGAGATCCACGGCATCTGGCGGTGGCGCAGCCGCACCGAGAACATCGAGCACCTGAAGCCGGGCGACATCCAGTTGCACGAGTGCGACCTGCGGGACGCCACCTCGACGTTCGACACGATCAACAAGATCAAGCCCGACTGGATCTTCCACCTGGCCGCGCAGTCGTTCGTGCCCACCTCGTGGGTCGCCCCCACGGAGTCGCTGACCACGAACATCCTGGCGCAGGTGAACATCTTCGAGGCTGTGCGCCGTCTGGGGCTCAAGACGCGCATCCAGCTCGCGTGTTCGTCCGAGGAGTACGGCATGGTGTTCCCGGACGAGGTGCCCATCAAGGAGACCAACCCGCTGCGGCCGCTGTCGCCCTACGCGGTGAGCAAGGTCGCCCAGGACATGCTGGGCTACCAGTACTGGATGTCGTGGAAGGTCGACAGCGTGCGCACGCGCGGCTTCAACCACGAGGGCCCGCGCCGCGGCCCGGTGTTCGTGGCCAGCGACTTCGCCAAGCAGATCGCCGACATCGAGAAGGGGCGCAAGGCGCCCGTGCTGAGCGTGGGCAATCTCGACGCCAAGCGCGACTTCACCGACGTGCGCGACATGGTGCGGGCCTACGTGCTGGCACTGGAGAAGTGCGAGCCGGGCGAGGTCTACAACATCTGCCGCGGCCGCTGCTGGACCATCCGCGAGACGCTCGACATGCTGCTGTCGCACACCAAGGTGAAGATCGAGGTGAAGCAGGATCCGGCGCGGTTGCGGCCGTCCGACGTGCAGATCCTGCTGGGCGACAACAGCAAGTTCGTGCAGGCCACGGGCTGGCAGCCGGTGATCCCGTTCGAGCAGACCCTGCTCGACATGC
>JBEBGT010000147.1:0-7653 GCA_040081365.1 Candidatus Eiseniibacteriota bacterium
GTGAGGAAGCGCGCCACGCCGTCGTGGCGCGACGGGTGGTAGGCGCGCCAGCCGTGGGTGCGCGCGAACGCCTGCGTGTAGCGCACGATCTCGACGGTGAGCGGCGAGGGCAGCCAGCACTCGTGCAGCTCGAACACGCGATCGAACGTGCCGCGCTCGTGCATGCCGAGCACGGCGACTTCCTTTGACGCGGGCGGGGACATGGCCGCCTGCGGGGCCGCTGGCCCCGCCTTACCGGGTGCGTCAGGGCCCGGTGCTCCGGAGGCCTGCGGGGGCGTGCCCGAACGCTGGCTCGTAGGCGCGACGGGTTCGTACGCCGGCATGAAGCTGTATTCCATCTTGTTGCGGTAGTGCCACGCCGACGGGGCGTGCACGATGGGGCGCACGGGTGGCTCGGCGATGCCACCCAGATGGCGCAGGGCCTCGCGCACCTGACGCTCCTTGAGTGCGGCCTGGGCCTCGTAGGGCAGCTCCTGCAGCCGGCAGCCGCCGCAGCGGTCCACGTGGGCGCAACGCGCCGGTACACGCTGGGCCGACGGATGCTCGATGGCGGTGAGCCGAGCCTCGGCGAAGCGCTTGTTCGTCTTGGTGATCCGCACCGTGACCTGGTCGCCGGGCAGGCCGCGGTCCACGAACACGACCTTGCCGTCGACCCGAGCCAGCCCCTTGCCCCCGAGCGCGATGTCCTCGACTCCCACGCTTAACACGTCTCTGACTTTCATGGGATCGAAGCCGCCTTGGGGTGGGGTGTGGGCCGCGCCGGGAGGAATCTGCGCAAGCGAACAGAACCATTCGGCCGGTCGGACTGTCTATCTCCTGCGACGTCCACCAGCGCGGCACGGCTGACGGCTCGCCCGGCCGCAGTTCCCCGACCCGCACCACCCCACGCTATCCCGAGCCTTTCGCATCCCGCAAGGCGGCCGGGTGGCATGAACCTCCCAGGAGGAAGCACATGCGTTCCAGACTCTCGCACGCGCTGCTGACCGCGGCGCTGCTCGTGACGGTGGCACTGCCCGCATTCGCCGCGGGCCGCGGCTGGCTCGGCGTCACCACGCAGGCCACGGACACCGACCTGCGCCGCGGGCTCGACCTCGACCGTGACGGGCTGTTGGTCAACCGCGTCGAAGAGGGCAGCCCGGCCGACAAGGCGGGGCTGCGCAAGGGCGACGTGATCCTGAGCTACAACTCGCGCTCGGTGACCGAGCCATCCGAACTGCGCTCGCTGGTGCGCAACACCGAGCCGGGCCGCAGCGGCGCGCTCGGCATCTGGCGCGACGGCGAGCGGCGCACGCTCGACTTCACGGTGGGCGCGGTGCCCGAGGGCGATGACGACGACGGCGTGCTGGCGGTGCCGGCGCCGCCCAGCGCGCCGCGCACGCCCCGTGCGCCCCGCGCTCCGCGTGCCCCGCGTGGCGACGACGGCGACGTGCATCGCCGCGTCATCATCAACGGGCGCGAGGTCCCCGAGGACGAGATCGACGGCAAGCTCAAGGACCTCGACCTCAAGATCTTCGACAAGGACGGGCCGGTGGACCTGAAGGGCCTGAAGGGCCTGAAGGGGCTGGGCGGTCTCGAGGGCATGCACCGCCTGGAAGGCCTGGCCGACATGCAGGGCTTCTCCACGGGTCGCGGCCGGCTGGGCGTGCGCGTCGAGAGCTTGAACAGCGAGCTGGCCGAAGCGCTGGGCGCGACGGGCGACAATGGTGTGCTTGTCGTGCAGGTGATGGAGGACACGCCGGCCCAGAAGGCCGGCCTGCGCGCGGGCGACATCATCGTGAAGATCGATGGCGCCAGCGTGGACTCGCCAAGCGAGCTGGTGAAGGAACTGGGCGAGCGCGACGGCAGCGTCTCGGTCCGTGTGCTGCGGAAGGGCGTGGCGAAGGACCTGACCGCCGAGATCGAGCGCGGTTCGAGCCGTGACGAAGGCGATGTCCGCGTTCGGGTTGCGCCGCGCATCCGGATCCGTGACGGAAATCCGGAACCGGGGCGGGGGCCCAAGGTGTATCGCTGGAACACGAACGACGGCGCCGGGGAGAGCGCCGAACTCCGTGAGGAGCTCCGCCAGCTGAAGCAGGAGCTGCGCGAGCTTCGCGAACAGATGCGCGAGAGGAAGTAGCCGAGCGCGAGACCGAGCGGCGTCCCTGCGGCGAGTGCATCGCCGCGTCGTGACGACCCCGGCCACCGGCTCGGGGGGGCGTCGTTCCATCCAGCCTGTCACCGAAAGGTGCCAGCATGGGGCGAAGTACGGCTGTGATGGTGCAGCGCGGCGCCCCCACGAGACGGTGGAGTGGTGGTGGGGTGCAGATGGGGTGAGTGGTTGGGGGAACAGGCAGCAGCGCGATCAGACGACGCCGGCACCGCCAACCACGGTTCCGGCGTCGGCGTATGCGCTTCTTCGCACGCGCCGGCGGCCACGAACGCGCGGCTGCGCTACACTGGCCGTATGTCCCCGTTCACGCCCACGTACTGTCCGGTGTGCGCCACCACCATGGCGCTGGCCGCCGAGCACGGCGTCATGCGTCCCACCTGCCCGTCGTGCGGCTACATCTGGTATCGCAACCCGGTCCCGGCCGCGGGCGTGATCCTCGTGCGCGATGGCGCGGTGCTACTGGTGAAGCGCCGCTACGACCCGCGCGCGGGCTGGTGGTGCCTGCCCGCGGGCTTCATGGAGGCGGGCGAGACGCCCGAGCAGAGCGCCGTGCGCGAGCTGCAGGAAGAGACCGGCGTGATCGCGCAGCTCACCGGGCTGTTCGGTGTGTACGCCGGCTTCGACGACCCGCGCGTGCGCGCGGTGCTGATCCTGTACACCGGCGTCATCACGGGCGGCGAGCAGCGCGCGGGCGACGACGCCATCGACCTGGGCTGGTTCCCGCTCGACGCACTGCCGGCCGAGCTGGCGTTCGCGTCGCACCGCCAGGCGCTCACCGAACTCGTGGAGCGGCTCGCGCGCGCCTGACGTTGCACGCCGAACGCGAACGGGCGCGACTCCACATCGGAGCCGCGCCCGTCGCGTCGTGATGGTTCTCAGCCGAAACTAGCCGCGCATCTCGAACGGCGGCAGCTCACGCCGTTCGGTCGAGCGCGGGGCCGCCGGCGCGTCGTCGGTCATCGTCTCGGGTTCGGCAAGAGCGACCCCGGCGATCGCACTGGTGGAGCTGCCATTGAACGTGGCTTCGCGCACGCCCATGGCCATGGACAGCACCGCGCTCGCCATCATGGCGCGGTCCAGGTCCGTCTCGTCGAACGCCTTGCCGTCGCGCTTGTTGCTCAGGTTCAACACACCGAGCAGGCGGTTCTTGTGCACGAGCGGCACACACACGAACGAGTCGGAGTTGTAGTGGTCGATCCCGGTGGCGCGCACGGGTGAGGCATCGCCGGTCTTCTTCATGAGCACGGGCTTGCGGTGATGCGCCACCCAGCCGGCCACGCCCTGACCGAGCGGTTGCTTCACCTTGCCCGCGACGTTGGGGTCCATGCCGCGATGCGCGGCGATATGCAGGTGGCGGTCGTCGACCCGCATGAGGCTGCAGCGATCCACCGCGAACGCGTCGCAGAACCGCTGCACCAGGGCGCGGGACAACAGCGAGTCGTCGTGCTCGACCGCCGTGGCCTCGAACACCTCGCGCAGGAACTCCATCGTCTCCTGCTGCTGGTTCAAGCGCTGCTGCGCCTGCGCCAACTGGCCGTAGGCGTCGTTCAAGTGCCGCGACGCCGTGGAGCTCTGCTCCTCGAGCGCGCGCACGTGCTGGCGCAGCACATCGAGTTCGGCGCGCTCGGCGTGCGCGATGCTCTGCACCCGATCGGCCTCGCGCGACAGCAGCTCGAGCCGCTCGGCCTTCAACTGATTCTCCTGCGCGAGCGCCGACGACTCGACCTCGAGCTGGCGCAGCCGCTCTTGGAACATGCCCTGCGCGCGGCGCGACTGTTCTTCGGCCAGGCGCGCCTCGGGCGTCTGGCGGCCCTCGGCGTGCATGCGGCGCGCGAGCGCCACGGCCGCCATGGTGCGCATTGCGAGCACTTCCTCCACGGCCGCGGCCGGGAATGCGTTTTTGCGCGGCGACACGATCAACAGCAGCGCCAACAGGTCGTCGTGATCCGCGAGCGGCAGCACGATGCACGAGTGCCACGGCACCGGCGCCACCAGCGGCTGCACCTGCGCGGCCTCGAACCGGTCGGGCTCGTACACCGGAGTCGAGCGGAACACCTTGGTGAGCAGCGAGCGGCGTTCGGAGGCGTTGAAGAACGCGCTCGGGCGGAAGAATTTGCGCACCAGCCGCGCCGGCAGGTGATCCACCGGCAACACCACGTCGCGGCGGTCCAGGCGGCCGCGCTCGCGCTGCCAGATGCGCGTGACGGCATCGTGCTGACTGTCGACCAGCGCCAGCGTGGGGTGCCAGTCCCCGGAGTACGCCCGCAGGTACGCGAGCAGCGAATCGATGATGCCTTCGATGTCACCGGCGGCGGACAGGTGGTCGCAGACGTCACGCAGATGGATCTTCGCCATGATGAGTTCCCCCGTTGCATGTCCCGAGCGAGTAAGTCCGCCGTGTCATGGCAATGCCCGTGCCGTCCGCGACGTGGCACGTTGCATGTGCGTTGCGGGCCGCCCGCATCAGGGGCGCGGTCCTTTCGGACGCCACGCGAAATCCTTGAATTCCCGTGCTGGGCTCGGGGCGAAACCACCCAGCGACTTCGTGCCAAGCCCGGAATCGACTGCGGCCTATGGAAATCCGGGCCGGCTGACGAACGGTCAGGGGGCACGCGGGGCCACTCGCCGTTGCCGAATGCGCGCGCCTCGCTTGCGGGCTGCAACGACGCGAGGGCCCGCCGCGGCCCGGACGATGCCGGGCTCGGCCGCGATGCGCACGTCCCCGCGAGCGTCCGGCCCGTGCCCTGCCCAGCGCGCCCGCGAGGCGGTAGTCTGACGGTACTCGCGCCGCCGCTGTTCGAGCCCTCGGGAACCCCGGAGCCCGCCATGCCACGCTTGATCGCCGATCGTCCCGTGCTGCACACGTCGTCCGACCTGGGCCGTGTCATGGCGGCCGCGCGCGCGCGTGAGCAGGCGGGCGAGCGGGTGCTGCACCTGGAACGCGGCGAGCCCGACTTCGACACGCCACCGCACATCGTGGAGGCGCTGGCCCGCGCGGCGCGCGACGGGCACACGCACTACCCACACGAACGCGGTGTACCGGCGCTGCGCGAGGCCCTTGTGGCCAAGCTGGCGCGTGACAACGGCATCGTGACACACGCGGACGACCTGACCGTGACCTCGGGCGGCACGCACGGGCTGCATCTGGCCATCCAGTGCGTGCTGGGCGCCGGCGACGAGTTGCTGGTGTGCTCGCCGCACTGGATGGCGGTGCCCAAGATGGTGGGCTTCGCCTACGGCGCGCAGTATCGCTCGTTCCCGCTCTACCTCGAGCTGCAGTCGGGCGCATGGGACGCGGCCGAGCTGGCCACGCGGCTGCGCGCCGCGGTGCGGCCGAACACGCGCGCGCTGTACCTGAACACGCCCAACAACCCCACGGGTGTGGTGCTCACGCGCGAACAGCTGCAGGCGATCGCCGATGTGGCCATCGAGCGCGACCTCATCGTGCTGTCCGACGAGGCCTACGAGCACCTCACGTATGACGGCGCCGCGCACGTCTCGATCGCGTCGCTGCCGGGCATGGCCGAACGCACGGTGACGGTGTTCAGCTTCTCGAAGTCGTACGCCATGACCGGCTGGCGCGTGGGTTACGTGGTGGCCCCGCCGGCGCTGCGGCCGGTGCTGGCACCGCTGCCGGCGTTCTACAGCACGCACGGCGTGTTCCCGTCCGTGCAGTTCGCCGCGCTCGCGGCGGTGACCGGCCCGCAGGACGAAGTCGCGCGCATGCGCGCGTCGTATGATGAGCGCCGGCGTCTGTTGGTCTCGGGGCTTGCCGGCGGCACGTACGTGCGCGCCGCCACGCCCACGGGCGCGTTCTATGCGTTCGCCAACGTGGCGGGCGCGCGCGGCCCGCGCGACCTGTGGGCGCTGGTCGACGAGTGGCTGGCGTTCGGCGTGGCCGTGCTGCCCGGCACGGCGTTCGGGCCCGAGTACGGCGATTGGGTCCGGTTGGCACTGTGTACGCGGGCCGATGACGTGGCCGAGGCGGCACGACGCATCACGCAACACACGGCAACGGGGGTGCGCGCATGAACACGACGCAGGGCGGTTGGTGTCCGGAGTGCGGCAAGCGTTGGGAAGCACCCACCGTGGCGTGCCCCGACTGCCGCAACGTGCTGATCGACCACGCGCCGGTCGAGAGCGGCCCGCCGGTGGTGGTGCACCGCGTGCCCGATGCCACGGCCGGCGCACTGCTGGCCGGGCTGTTGGAGAACAGCGACATCCCCGTGCACCTGCGCAGCGCCACGCTGCCCGGCTACGGCGACGTTCGCCGCGACTGGGGCACCAGCGCCTGGGGCGAGCTCATGGTGGCCCCCGAGCACGCCGACGAGGCGCGTCAGGTGATCTCCGACTACCTGGCCGCACTCGAACGCGGCGGCCGCGTGAACGACGCCGACGTGGAAGGCACGAGCAGCGACTAGCCGAACGCCGTGGCCATGCGTCGGCGTGCCGGGCAGCCACCCCGGGTGCTCTCGGCCCATGCGCGCGATTCCACTGCCGTTCGGGCTCGGGACGTGTCACGCTCTCAGGGCCCCGGGGGATTGTTCGATCACTGGTCTGTCCATGACCCGTTCGCATCAGGTCCGACTTCGTGCCCGCCTTGCCCTGTTCGCGGCGACGGCGCTGGCCCTGTGCATGCCGTGCGCGGCCCGCGCCGTGAGCTTCGTGGAGTTCGGCACGCGCTGCTTCGATGGCGACACGCTCGGCAGCTTCATCGAACTCACCGGCGGCGCCGGTGAGTCGACCCGCAACGACATGCGCCTGCGTGCGCTCGATCGCAACGGTGCGGTCGTGTTCGACATCGGCGCCTACGGAGCGCGTGGCGCTCAGGTGTTCAACTTCCAGGAGGGCGGTCGCCACTTCCTGCTCGCCACGCTGCCGCTCATCCAGCAGGTGGGCTACGACTGGGGCTCCGCACCACTCGGTTTCGCCGACAACATCCTGCCGTTCGCGCTCGATCCGGTGGCGGGCCGGCTCCAGCTCTACACGCTGGTCAACGGCCGTGAGCAGTTCGCCGCGCAACTCCCGTATGGCCCGAACCTCCTGGCCCCGGCGCCGCCGCCCGGGTTGAGTTCGGTGCTGCGCTCGCCGGCCTGGGCGCTGGAGCCGCACCCGGTGCTGGACTCGTTCTTCCATTCGGTCCCCAACGCGCAGCGCCCCGCGCCCGCATGTCTGGCATCGCCCGAATATCGCGTGATCGGCGTGCGATTGCAGTGCGAGGACGGCGACACGCGCGGGCAGTACGTGGAGATCGAGGCCTTGGGCCCCACGGGCAACCTCGGTGAGTCGGTGCAGTTGGTGGTGCTCGACCACCTCGGCGTCACGATCGGCACGGTCGCGGCCGCGTTCGGGCGCGACCCGAACTCGGCCGCGTTCGCGAACCGCCATTGGCTCATGGTCGGACCGGCGTTCGAGCCCGCGGGCCCGGACAGCGCGGACGCCCGGCTGCCGTTCGCGCTGGACCCGGCGGGGGGCGCGCTTCAGCTCGTGGTCACGTCCGGCAG
>JBEBGT010000148.1:0-7650 GCA_040081365.1 Candidatus Eiseniibacteriota bacterium
CTTCACGAGTCCGAGATCCGGGGTGTAGAGCGTCAGCGACGGACCGGCCAACGCGGGCACGGCGAAGGCGGCGAGCGTGGCGGCAAGCAGAAGAGAGCGGGCATGCATGATGGGGATTCCTCCGTGAAAGGGGTCCGCCGGGATTACGTCGGCCACCCCGGAAGTATTCCCGGCGAGCCTAACCCGCTGGGCCGCACGGGCGGAAATAGCGCCGCCGCCCTAAGGACCGTTGACCGGAGGTGCCGCCCGGGCGCTCACTGGGGGGTGGCCCTCGCCCGCTGCCCACGCCCCTCACCCGGAGGTCCGCCATGAAGTTCGACCCCGCCTCTCGAGTCCAGGACTTCCTCGTGTTCGGGGAATACGGCGACGTGAACCCCAGCATCACCGACTCGTCCACGTACACGTTCCTGGACCCCAAGCGCATGGAGGATGCTTTCGAGCACGAGATCGAGGGCTGCTTCCTGTACTCGCGCCACTTCAATCCCACCAACAAGCAGCTCGCGGACGCCTTGGCGCGCATGGAGGACGGCGAGAGCGCGCAGGTCATGGCGTCCGGCATGGGTGCGATCAGCACCACGCTCATGACGCTGGCCGGCGCGGGCGACGAGATCGTGTCGGGCCGCTCGATCTACGGCGGCACGTACGCGCTCTTGAAGAACCTGCTGCCGCGCTTCGGCGTGAACACCAAGTTCGTGGACCTCACCGACCTCGACGCGGTGCGTGCTGCGATCACGCCGAGCACGCGCGTGATCTACTGCGAGTCGATCAGCAATCCGCTGCTGGAGACCAGCGACCTGCCGCGGCTGGCCACGCTCGCGCACGCGCACGGGGCGATGCTCGTCGTCGACAACACGTTCAGCCCCATGATGCTGTCGCCGCTGCGTCATGGCGCCGACGTGGTGGTGCACAGCCTCACCAAGTACGTGAACGGCACCAGTGACTGCGTGGCGGGTGCGGTGGTCTCGACGCACGATTTCATCGCGCGGCTGAACGACATCAATGCCGGCCCGAGCATGCTGCTGGGCCCGGTGCTCGACGCCACGCGCGCAGCGTCGATCTTGAAGAATCTGCACAGCCTGCACATCCGCATGCGCCAGCACGGCGCCAACGCGCTCTTCCTGGCCAAGCACCTGGAGTGCAAAGGCTACGCCGTGCACTACCCTGGGCTCGCCTCGCACCCGTCGCACGACCTGTTGGGCTCGCTCATGAACCTGGGCTACGGCTGGGGCGGCATGATGACGCTGGACGCCGGCACGCATGAGCAGGCGAACGCGCTCATGGCGGCCATGCAGCGTGAGAAGGTGGGCTACCTGGCGGTGAGCCTCGGCTACTTCAAGACGCTGTTCAGCTCACCCGGCAGCAGCACGTCGAGCGAGATCCCCGAATCCGAGCGCGCCGCCGCCGGTGTGTCGCCGGGGCTCATCCGGTTCTCGGTCGGGCTCGACGAGGACATCACGAACACGCTGCACCGGATCGAACGCTGCCTGCACGAGGTGGGCGTGACGCCGCGCGTGCTCGCGAGCACGGTGCCCTAGCCGGGCAGCGTCTCGTCGAGCGCGGCGATCAACCGGCTCACCTCGGCCGGCGTGTTGTAGTGCGCCATACTCACGCGCACCACCCCGTCCTGCGCGAGCAGCCCCAGCGCGTCGATGGCGCGCTGGGCGTAGAAGTGCCCGAAGCGCACGGCCACCTGCTTGGCATCCAGCAGCGGCGGGAACTCGCTGGCGCGGTGGCCGGCGACCGTGAACGCCACCGTCGGCACGCGGCGCGCGGGGTCGGGCGTCGGCTCGCCCAGCACGCGCACGCCGCGACGGCCGTGCAGGAATGCGAGTAACGGTGCGACCAGCGCGCTCTCATGCTGCGCGATGGCGTCGAGCGCGCGGCCGAGTCGGTCACGCTCGGGTGCCGCTGCGGCCGCGCCTGCCAACGCCGAATCCAGCTCCAACAAGTACTCCACGATACCCGGCAGGGCGGCCGCGAGCTCGTGCACCACTCCCCCGGGCTCGAGCTTGTATGGCACCTCGGACTCGTCGTGGAAGAAGTGATACTGGCCACGCGCGCGTTCGAGCAGATCGCGCCGACCGTAGAGCATCCCGATGTGCGGGCCATAGAGTTTGTAGAGCGACACCGCATAGAAGTCGGCGCCGATCGCCTTCACGTCGACGAGCCGGTGCGGCGCGAACGCCACGCCGTCGATGCAGGCCAGCGCGCCCGCGGCGTGCACGCGCTGCACGATGGCTGCGGCGTCGTGGATCGTGCCGACCAAGTTGGCGCAGTGCGTGAACGCCACCAGCCGCGTGCGCGCGTTGAGCAGCGGTTCGAGGTCGTCGGCGTGCAGCGCGTGCGTGTCAGGCCGCAGGCGCCACTCGCGCACCACCAGGCCTTCGCGCTCAAGCCAGCGCCACGGGCTGATGTTCGCCTCGTGATCGAGGTTCGTGACCACCACCTCGTCGCCCGCGTTCCAGAGCGGCCGCAGCGCGCGCGCCAGGAGCCGGATGTTGGCCGTGGTCGACGCGCCGAGGAACACCTCGCCCGGCTCCGCGCCCATGAGCGTCTCGGCCGCACGATGCCCCGCGGCCACCAGCGCGCCCGCTTGCTGCGACGGCTCGTACGACGCCCCCAACTGCACGCCGTAGCGGCGCATGTAGTCCGCGACGCGGTCGATGACACCGCCCAGCGGCACGCTGCCGCCGGCGTTGTCGAACAGCGCCCACGGCGTGGCGAGCGCCGGGAAGCGCGAACGCAGCCCGGCAAGCTGCTCCGGCGCGAACGGTTGCGCGCTCATGCGCGCCGCGGCCACGGGCTGTTCACCAGCACCACGCGATAGCCGTCGGGATCGGCGTACGTGCGCCCGATGCGGTCCCAGTAGGGGTTGTGCGCGGCCACGGCCTGCGCACCAATGGCCTCGGCGCGCTGCACGGCGGCCTCGTACTCCGGCGGCGTGCCGAAGTAGAGCGCCAGCAGGTGTTCTTCAGAAGGTGCCACGCCGGCGGGGGTCCCAGCGCGCTCGTACACGAACTCCAGGTGCCAGGGCGCGCCCGGGTAGCCCAGCACCTCGCCGTCGAAGCCGTCGTGGTCCTGGAACGAAGCGAGGCGCTCGAACCCGAGCGCCTCGCAGTAGAACCGTGTCACCTCGGCCAGGCGATCGGTCGGCCTCGCGACCCGGAACGTCGGCATCATCGGACTCTCGCCTCCCGTGCAAGCCCAGGTGCAGTGTGATGCGATTCAGTTCAGCCGAGGACACCAATAGGCTTCGTGGGCATCCGCGGGTAGGCTATTGCAGGCGCGCGTGGTTCGCACATCGAGCAACTGCCACCGGCCCCCCGTGTCTTGCAACAGCAGCCAACCACACGCCTCGCGTAAGAACACATACCCGAGGGAGTCCGGGGCTGCATTCTCATCCCCGGTACGCGGAACGATGTACCTGCGGGCCGTGCGGCTGTCCACGAGGGTCACTGGCCCGAGCGTGCGCCCCTCGATACTGGCCCACCTCAGACTGAACTCGATCCCTACCGAGCCCGTCGAGTCCACACCATGGTACCAGCGTTCGAGATCACCGCCCTCGTCGACACCCGAGCCTTGGCCCGCGATCTCACTGTCCTCCCCGCCATCGCCCAGCGGCGGGCTGACCTCGTCAGGTGTCTGGACGTGCGCCCGACGGACGGAGCTGGACCCGCTGTCCGCCAGTCCACAGGCCTCCATGTCGAACATCCCGGTGTCGGCGCGCACCATTCGCCACTGGAGTCCTGTTCGAGTGGACTGCCAGAGCTCGCAGCGAAAGAGACCGCCGTCGCCCGGGTCCATCCCCTCGGGCGCAACGATCGCCGCGCGTTCGGTGACGAACTGCCATGCCGAGCTGTCGGGGTTGAACCACCAGTCGCACGACTCCGGGTGCTCCGGCAGGCGCATGATCTCGGTCGGCTGGAATCTCGCCCGCCAACCCGCCCGGAACAGGCTCCGGCCGACCAGGTACTCGACCTGCTCGCCCGTCTCGCTCCAGCCCACGAACGATGGCGTCGAGGGCAAGACCGCCAATGCGACAGCTTGAGACCGCCTCGGATCGACGATGCGCCACTCGACCCCGCGACTCGTCAGCACGAAGCACGATACCTGGAGGTCACACGCCGGGCGCTGAGAACCAGGAGAAGCGTCCGCTCGAGCGCTCAACGTGACGACGACCAGCAGCGCGAGCATACGCACGACCGCCCGAGCAAAGCCCAGTGCAACACGACTCACCCGGCACCTCCCCTCGCCGCGGTCAACTCCACGACCTACGACAGCGTGGCACCTGGACCGCCGCCGAACTACTCCCGCACGGAGCTCAGGCTCTGCTGCGCGCGCTTCAACTTGTCGAGCGTCTCTTCCAACTGCACGAGGCGCTCGTTCTCCTTGGCCACGATCTCCGGCTTCGCCTTGGCGAGGAAGTCCTGGTTGCGGAGCTTCTTCTTCACGCCCTCGAGGTCGGTGAGCAGCTTCTCGGCCTCGCGGGCCAGGCGGGCGCGCTCTTCGTCGAGGTCGATCAGGCCGTCCAGCGGCAGGAAGATCTCGGCGCCCTCGACCACGGCCGAGGCCGCCACCGGCGGACGCGAGCCGTCGCGTGACACGGTGAGCTTCTCGATGCGCGCGAGCGGCGTGATCTGCGACGCCAGCTTCTCCAAGAGGTCCAACTGGCTGGCCTCACCGCGCACGAACACCGGCACGGGCTTGCCCGGCGCGATCTTCGATTCGACGCGCAGGTTGCGCACCGCCACGACCACGCCCTGCAGGAACGAGACTTCTTTCTCGGAGGCGGCGTCGAACCAGCTCTTTTTGGCCTTGGGCCACGCCGCATGCGCCAGCGTCTCGCCGTCGTGCGGCAGCGACTGCCACAGCTCCTCGGTGACGAACGGCATGAACGGGTGCAGCAGCCGCAGGATGCCGTCCAGGACCTTCCAGCTCACCCAGCGCGCGGTGCGCAGGTCGGCCTTCTGCTCGTCGGTCATGGCGTCGCCCAGGTCGGCCAGCGCCCAACGCGGCTTGGCCATCTCCAGGTACCAGTCGCAGTACTCGTTCCACGCGAAGTGGTACACCGCCTGCGCGGACTCGGCGAAGCGGTACGTCTTCAAGTTACGCGTCACGTCCTTCACGGCGTTCGCGAAGCGCGACAGGATCCAGCGGTCCGCGAGCGTGAGCCGCAACTGCGACTCCTTCACGCCCGACAGGTCCTCGCCGCCCATGCGCATGTTCACCAGCTTGGTGGCGTTCCACAGCTTGTTCGCGAAGAACTTGCCGCTCTCCAGGGCCTTCTCGTCGAAGCGCAGGTCCTGCCCCGTGGGCGTCTGCACCATGCAGAAGCGCACGCTGTCGGCGCCGTACTTCTGCATCATGGCGAGCGGGTCGGGCGAGTTGCCCAACGACTTGCTCATCTTGCGGCCCTGCGCGTCACGCACGATGCTCGTGAAGTAGACGTGCGCGAACGGCGCTTCACCCATGAAGTGGTAGCCCGCCATGATCATGCGCGCGACCCAGAAGAAGATGATGTCGCTGCCCGTGACCATGAGGCTGTTGGGGTAGTAGCGCTTGAGGTCTGCCGTGTCGTCGGGCCAGCCGAGCGTGGCGAACGGCCACAGCCACGAGCTGAACCACGTGTCGAGCACGTCTTCGTCCTGCGTCCAGCCGTCGCCCTCGGGTGCGTCCAGCGAGACGACCATCTCCTCGCCGCGGTACCACACCGGGATGCGATGTCCCCACCACAGCTGGCGCGAGATGCACCAGTCGCGGATGTTCTCGAGCCAGTGGAGATACACCTTCTTCCACCGCGCCGGGAACATCTTGACCTTGCCCTTCTTGGCCGCCTCGATCGCCGGGGCCGCCAGGGGCGCCATCTTCACGAACCACTGCCAGCTCAGGTACGGCTCGATCACCGTGTTGCAGCGCGAGCAGTGGCCCACGTTGTGACGGTGCGGCTCGACCTTCTCGAGATAGCCGGCGTCTTGCAGTGCCGCCACGATGCGCGTGCGCGCCTCGAAGCGATCGAGGCCGCGGAAGTCGCCCGCGGCGTCGTTCATCTTGCCGTCCTCGTCCATGACGACGATCTCGGGCAGGCCATGACGGCGGCCGGTCTGGAAGTCGTTCGGGTCGTGTGCCGGCGTCACCTTCACGGCACCGGTGCCGAACTTGGGATCGACCATGTCGTCGGCGACGATCGGGATCTCGCGGCGCACCAGCGGCAGCACGGCGAACTGGCCCACGAGGCCCGTGTAGCGCGGGTCTTTCGGGCTCACGGCCACGCCGGTGTCGCCCAGCATGGTCTCGGGCCGCGTGGTGGCCACGGTGAGATGGCCCTCGCGGTCCTTCAACGGGTACTTGATGTGCCACAGGTGGCCGTCGGTCTCGACCATCTCGACTTCTTCGTCCGAGAGCGCCGTGCGGCAACGCGGGCACCAGTTGACGATGTAGCGGCCCCGGTAGATGAGGCCCTCGTCGTAGAGCTTCTTGAACACGGTCAGCACGGCATGTGAGTACTGCTCGTCGAGCGTGAAGCGCTCGCGCGTCCAGTCGGGCGTGGTGCCGAGCCGGCGCTCCTGCTGGAAGATCAGGCCGCCGTATTGTTCCTTCCACTCCCACACCGTCTTCAGGAACGCGTCGCGACCCAGGTCGTGGCGCGACTTCTTCTCGGCGCGCAGCTTCTTCTCGACCACGTTCTGGGTGGCGATGCCGGCGTGGTCCATGCCGGGGATGTACAGCGTCTCGCGCCCTTCCATGCGCTGCCAGCGGACGATGGTGTCGCGGATGGACTCGCCCAGGACGTGCCCCATGGTGAGCGAACCAGTCACGTTGGGCGGCGGGATCGCGATGACGAACGGCGCCTTGGCGCCGGTGCCCTTCGGAGGCATCACGAACGGTGCACCGCCACCCGGGGGCACCGGCTGCAGCGCAGCCCCCGTACCCTTGGGGGCGGCGGCCAGGTCCGGCCGGGGCTGGAACACACCCAGCTTCTCCCAGAACGCGTAGCGCTCGGGCTCGATGCGGCTGGGGTCGTAGGGCAGTGACAGCGCCTCGGGGTTGCCGGGACGCATAGGCGGCCTCCTCTAGAGGGGGTCGGACGCGAAAGCCCGGCTGGCGCCGGGCCGCGGACCCCCCGATGGGGAAATGAAGGCAGGAACCGTAACGTACCGCGGGAAAAGGGGTCAACCGAACCCGGTGCGGGGCCGCTACACCTGCCCCGGGCCGGACGCGGCCTGCGCCAGCGCCGCCGACAGCGCGCCGACCACGGCATCGTTCCACTCGTGGCCGCCGGCGTACACCTGTTCGTGCACCTCGGCACCCGCGGCACGCACCAGCGCGGCATCGCTCGCCAGCCGCGCGGGCGTGTACCAGGCATCGGACTCGCCCGTGAGCATGACCACGCGCGGCCACGGTTGCGCACCGCCGCTGCGCAGTTCGGGCGGCGTGTCGCCGCCCACGGTGAACAGCGTGTCGATGAGGCGGCGGCCGTTCAACGCGGCGCGGTACGCCATGGCCACGCCCTGCGAGAAGCCGGCGAGCACGAGCGCGCGCGGCGCGCCGAACTCGGCCTCGAGCTGGTCGAGCACGGTGGCGGAGTACGCCGTGTTGTCGGCGATCGCCAGCTCACGGTCCTCGCGCGTCATCCAGTTGGCGACGACGTCC
>JBEBGT010000149.1:0-7646 GCA_040081365.1 Candidatus Eiseniibacteriota bacterium
AAGCCGCGCGGGCGGAACACGTCGCGCCGGCGCTTGGCCGGCCGCACTCGACATGATCCTCACCGGGCGCTCGCTGGACGCCAAGCGCGCCGAGCGCGTGGGCCTGATCGCGCGCGCCGTGCCGGCCGCGTGGCTGGTGGAGCGCGCGGAGGCGCACCTGGCGAGCGTCATGAAGCGTCCGGCCAAGCGCCGGCGCGACGTGTTCCGCCCGCGCGGCTTCGCCGACTGGTTCCTATCGCGCACCGCGCCGGGGCGTTCGATTGTGTTCGGCCAGGCGCGCAAGGGCGTGCTCGCCAAGACCGGCGGCATGTATCCCGCGCCGCTCGCCGTGCTGGGCGTGCTCGAGCGCACCGCCGGGCTGCCCGAAGCCCAGGGCTTCGCGGCCGAGGCCGATGCCGCCGCCCCGCTCATCGTGGGGCCCGTGTGCAAGAACCTCGTGCGCATCTTCCGGCTGTCGGAGTCGGCCAAGCGCGCGCATGTCGTCGCGGACCCGGGCCTGAAGCCTGCGAACATCTCGCGCATGGCCCTGGTGGGCGCGGGCGTGATGGGCGCCGGCATCGCCGAGCTCGCGAGCCGCACCGGCATCGACGTGCGCATGCGCGAGATCAAGCCTGAAGCCTTGCAGAAGGGCCTGCAGACCGTGCGCGCGGTGATCGACGAGCGTGGCCGCAAGAAGCGCCAGCCGCAGCGTGAGAAGGACGGCCAGATGGCGCGCGTGAGCCCGACGCTCGAGCTCACGGGCATGGCGCATGCCGACTTCGCCATTGAAGTGGTGGTGGAGGACCCCGACGTGAAGCGCCGCGTGTTCGCCGAGCTCGAGGTGCGCGTGCCGAGCACCGCACTGCTGGCGAGCAACACCAGCAGCCTGTCGGTGAACGCGCTGGCGGAAGGGCTGCTGCACCCCGAACGCTTTGTGGGCTTCCACTTCTTCAACCCCGTGCACAAGATGCCGCTGGTCGAAGTCGTGCGTGGCGAGAAGACGAGCGATCAGGCGCTGGTGACCGCCGTGGGCCTGGCGCGCCGGCTGGGCAAGACGCCGGTGGTCGTGAAGGACTCACCGGGCTTCGTGGTGAACCGCGTGCTGATGCCGTACCTGCGCGAGGGCCTGCACCTGTTGGAAGAAGGCTACGCCGTGGCCGACATCGATGCCTCGATGAAGCGATTCGGCATGCCGATGGGCCCGTTCGAGGTGGTCGACGAAGTCGGCCTCGATGTGGCTTACAAAGTGGCGGGCGTGCTGTCGAAGGCGTTCCCGGACCGCATGCAGCCGTCGGTCGCACTCGAGAAGATGATCGCCGCGGGCAAGCTGGGGAAGAAGAACGGCAACGGCTTCTACCGCCATCGCGGCCGCAAGCGCACGGTGGACCCGGCGGTGCGCGGGCTCCTGGGGCTGCAGGCGACGCGCCGGCCGCAGACGCTGGACGCGCTCGCGGAGCGCATGGTGCTCGCGATGATCAACGAGTCCGCGCGCTGCGTGGAAGAGGGCATCGTGTCGGGTGCGGAGCAGGTCGACCTGGCCATGATCTTCGGTGCGGGCTTCCCGCCGTACCGTGGCGGCGTGCTGCGCCATGCGGACATGACGGGCCTGCAGGGCATCGTCGACCGCCTGAAGTCGCTGCGCGCCGAGAAGGGCGCACGGTTCGAGCCTTGTGCGTTGCTGGTTTCCAAGGCGGCGGCGGGCGAGACGTTCACGGGGCTGGCGAGCGCGTAATTCATCAGGCCCGGAGTGCGACGAAGATCTCCAGTGAACTTGCTCCGGCCTAGCGTCAGATCTTGAGCGCCTGTAATCTGTGAGTGCTCGCATTCGCTCGTGAGTGGCTCGATCTGGACCTCGCTACTTCCGCCTCGGCCAGCGTGCCACCTCAATCGCATTGCGCTTGCACGGCACGCGGGGGCAACTGGCGCCTCGTGGTCGCTCTTGAATTGTTCAACACGCACTTTGCGCTCAAGGAGGTCTTCGGATGGCGAGGCAGGTTCCTGTGGGTACTCCGACGAACGCGAAACCAAGAAGTGCGGACTGGTACCAGCGAGGTAGTGGGGGGGGGGGGTAACTTGGCAGGTCCACTTGTGCGTCTTGCTGCTGACGCTGAGCGGGTTTGCAGCACTTCTCTATGAGCTGGTCTGGTTTCAACAGGTAGAGCTCATCATCGGTTCTTCCTCTGCTTCGCTGGGGATCCTGCTCAGCGTGTACATGGGCGGGATGTTCGCCGGGAGTATTCTCCTGCCGCGTCTTGTCCCAGCCAGCGCCCCGCCATTCCGTGTGTATGCCGCGATCGAGCTGGGGGTGGCTGCGTGCGCGGCGCTGCTCTGGCTTGAGTTGCCGTTGCTCAACAGGGTCTATGCGGTGCTCGGAGGGCAAGGGGCATCCGGTCTCATCCTGCGCGGCATCCTTTGCGCGATCTGTCTACTGCCTCCGACGATTCTCATGGGGGCTGCGCTGCCGGCGCTTGCTCGTTGGGTGAAGAGTTCGAGTGATGGCGTCAGCGCCATCGGTCTGCTCTACGCGAGCAACACCGTTGGCGCGGTCGCTGGTTGTCTGCTAGCCGGGTTCTATCTGATGCGCGTGCACGACATGGCATCCACCCTGGCGCTGGCGATGGGAGTGAACGTGCTCCTCGCCGGCATCAGCTTCTTGGTGCCAACGAAGCTTCAGGTCCAGGCACGTGAGCCAGTCCAGCCCACCGAAGCGCTGCCTCCCGTCGCCGACGCGATCAGCGCTCACGTTGTGATCTTTCTCTCGGGTCTTTCCGCGTTTGGGGGCGAGGTCGTCTGGACGCGACTGCTCGCGCTGCTGTTGGGCGCGACGGTCTATACGTTCTCCATCATCCTTGCAGTGTTCCTGGCCGGGATCGCGATCGGTGGCTGGGTAGGGGCCCAGCTTGTGCGCAACTCGCCCCAGCCCCTGCGCGATCTTGGCATGGTGCAAGCATTGCTCGCGCTGGCCATTGCCTGGGCGGCGTTCGTGATCAACCAGTCCCTGCCCTTCTGGCCAATCGCACCGGCCCTGTCCGAGAACCCTTGGAACAACTTTCAGTTGGACTTGATTCGTTGCGTTTGGGCTCTCATGCCAGCAGCGCTGCTGTGGGGTGCCAGCATGCCTTTTGCGATGGCCGCGGCGGCACGCGGACAGGATGCCGGGAGGCTCGTCGCCACCGTCTACGCCGCCAACACCATCGGCGCGGTGGCGGGGGCACTACTCTTCACTTTCATCCTGGTGCCTGGATTCGGTACGCAGGGGGCGCAACAGTTCATGATCGTCGTGGCGCTGATCGCAAGTGCAGTCGCTATGGCGCCGCTCCTGTCGAACGCCATCAAAGATTTTCGCCGTGCGGGCGCCGTGGCTGCAGTTGCGGTCGTGATGATTTTCGGCATCGCCCAGGTGGGAAGGGTTGCACCAGTGAACGGAGAGGTGCTGGCGTTCGGACGTTCACTGGCCTATCGCATGGGGCTGCAGGATCCACGAACTGGCAGCCGAGTCCCGCTCCCCAGGATCCTGTACGCCGGGGAGGGGGTGAACGAGTCGGTCGCCGTCTCGGACGATGGTCGAGTACGGCTGTTCCATGTGAGCGGGAAGATCGAGGCGTCCACCGCCCCCAAGGACATGAAGCTACAGCGCCTGCTCGGGCTCGTGCCCGCCGTGACCCATCCAGAGCCGAAGTCCGTGCTCATCGTCGGGTTTGGCGCAGGCGTCACGTCGGGGACGTTCATCGACTGTCCGAGCGTCGAGCGTATAGTCATCTGTGAGTTGGAGCCGCTGATTCCCGAGAAAATCGGGCCGTTCTTTGCAGAGGCAAACCATCACATCTTGGAAGACCGGCGGGTTCAGATCGTCTACGACGACGCTCGGCACTTCATGCTCACGACCAAGGAGAAGTTCGACATCATCACGTCCGACCCGATCCATCCCTGGGTCAAGGGCTCCGCAGTTCTCTACAGCAAGGAGTACTTCCGGCTGGTGCGAGAGCACTTGAACCCGGGTGGCGTGGCCACCCAATGGGTGCCGCTCTACCAGAGCAGCGAGTCCACGATCAAGGGGGAGATCGCCACCTTCATGAACGTTTTCCCCGAGGGCACAGTCTGGGCGAACCTCGATAACGAGCAGGGCTACGACCTCGTACTGATGGGCGGGGCCGAGCAACCTCGCATCGCTCTCGACGACGTCGCCACGCGCCTTGCGCGGCCAGACCACGCTCGCCTGGCGGCATCGATGCGAGAGGTTGGATTTGGGACATGGTCGGACCTGCTCTACACCTACGCCGGACGAGGTCGTGACCTGCAACCGTGGCTGGCTGGATCGTTCCTCAACGAAGACAAGAGCCTGAGGCTCCAGTTCCAGGCCGGAATGGAATCCCTGGTCGAGCAGGAGGCGGACATCTACGCCGAGATGCACAAGTACCGGAGTTTCCCGACGGACCTGTTCGTGGGTTCACCGGCGCTCGTGAACGAGATGATGGTGAAGGGAAACGAGTAGGACGCCGTCAGCGTTCTCCCGGCGCTATGGCCGAGCAGCTACCCAGCGTGTCATCCGGACACCCTCTCGCTCGAAGCCCGCAAGCTCATAGAATGCGTGCGCATCTACGCGGTGGTCACCGCTAGTCAGTTCGAGGCGCTCCGCGCCGGACTTGCCCGCCCAAGCCTCGCAGGCCCCGAGAAGCGCCGTGCCGACGCCTCTGCGTCGTCGGTTCTGGGCCACCACGAGGCTCGTGATCCTCGCCAGTTCGCCATCTTTGTGGAACAGCGGGATACGATGAATCGAGGCAAGCCCAACAATCGCTTCGCCAAGTTCCGCTACGAACAGGGCTGATCTTGCGTCGGTGTTCAATCGGGACACGCGCAATCCGGCGGTCTCTGGATCGGCCGGATAACCCAGGTCGCCCAGCAGTGCCGCGATTGCGGCGCCATCCTGAGGGTGTGCAGCACGAATCCTCACGGCTCCGCGTTCCGTCGGGGCGTGTTCCATGCCGTCACTGGCCTTTCCGGATATTCGTGCTGATCCTCGTCCATCACATGCCGATTGGGCGCCACTTCGGAGGCTGGAAGCAGGCTGAAGGACCGCCACTGAACAGAGCGTCCAAACACCCCGATACATGAGGTTTGCAGGGAAGATCCCTGATTTCGTTGCGTGTCAGGTATCGCGCTTCGAGCACCTCGTCGCCATCCGCTTTCAGGCTTCCAGCCACGGCTCTGGCGCGAAAGACGGTGGTCACCCATGCGACCTGGTCGCCGTTCGAGTAGATGCTCGCGCACTCGGGCCCGCCGAATACCCCGACGATATTGGACAACTCGACCAGAAGCCCAGTCTCTTCCCACACCTCGCGGAGGGCGGCGTCAGCGGGCGTTTCGTATGGCTCGATCATGCCGCCCGGTGTTGTCCAGTCATTCCCTTCGACGTGACGCACCAGGAGGACGCGTCCTCGGGAATCGACCACAAGAACAGTCACCGTGGGCAATTCCAGAACCCTTGTCCCAATCAGGGCCCGGAGTTGACGAATGTGCTCAGACATCGGCATCGCAGGCCTCCCATGTGGACTCCCCGCCGCCGGCGGCGGAGATTCCCCCTGTTCCCCACGCTAGCACAGGGTCGCCCCACGGACGTGACCAGCGAAGGCGAGGATGGGGGGGCCGATGGCCGGTGTCTGAGTTCATCCGGGCTGAATCTCTGATGACCAGACCGCGTCCAAATGCCACCGCCGCACGTCCCGCCGCGCGGGGGACACCCGTGGCCGCTCAGCCGGCCGTGAGGAGGTTGCATGCAGCCGCACCTGAAGCTCGTGGCCGGTGATGCCGAGCCCGTACCACCCACTCCGGCCTCCGCGACACCCGAGCCACCCATTGCGGCGATCGCCCTCGTGCCCGCCGTCGCGCCCGTCACTCCTGATGACGGCCTGCTGCTCGATGCCTATTCCGAGGCGGTGATCGGCGCTGTCGAGCGCGTCTCACCCTCGGTGGTCAAGATCGACGTCGAGCACGCCGACCGTCGCCGTGGCAGTGGCTCGGGTTCGGGATTCGTATTCACCACCGATGGCTTCGCGCTCACCAACAGCCATGTCGTGCACGGCGCGCGCAAGATCAGGGCCGTGCTTGCCGATGGCCGCCGCGTGCCGGCCACACTCGTGGGCGACGACCCCGACACCGATCTTGCCGTGCTGCGCCTGCAGGCCGACGGCGTGCCTGCGGCCGTGCTCGGCGAATCGTCCACGCTGCGAGTGGGGCAAGTGGCGATCGCCATCGGCAACCCGCTCGGCTTCCACGCCACCGTCACCACCGGCGTGGTGAGTGCGCTCGGACGCTCGCTGCGCGCGCTGTCCGGCCGGTTGATCGACGACGTGCTGCAGACCGACGCGTCGCTGAACCCGGGCAACTCGGGCGGGCCTTTGGTGAACTCGCGGGGCGAGGTGATCGGCGTGAACACGGCCATGATCCTGCCCGCGCAGGGCATCTGCTTCGCCATCGCGGTCGACCTCGCCAAGTTCGTGGCCATGAGCCTGATCCGCGACGGTCGCATCCGTCGCGGCTGGCTGGGTGTGGGCGGTCAGAACGCCCGGCTCCGCCGGCACCTGGTGCGGCGCCACGAGCTGCCGCAGGAGTCGGGCGTGCTGGTGCTGTCGGTCGAGAAGTCGAGCCCGGCCGAGCGCACGGGACTGCGCGAGGGCGACGTCATCGTGTCGCTGGCCGGCAAGCCCGTGGCGGGCGTGGACGACCTGCACAAGCGCCTCACGCACCAGAGCGTGGGCACGAGCATGGCGATCGAGGTGCTGCGCAACTCGGAGCTGGTGGCGCTCGAGGTGGAGCCGGAGTTGCGGCCGGGGGCGTAAGAGCGGCAGGGCTCATGGCCACGAACAATCGAGCGCCCGTCGGGAGATGCCGGCGGGCGCTCGGTTCGTGTTGCGTGCGGCGTCCGCCAGGGGTTCGTGCACAAATGGCTGAGTGCCTGCAGGGAGGTGCCCGGCGGGCACTCCGTTGTTGTCGCGTAATGCGTCCGCCAAGCCCTCCCCCACAAAAGGCGGAGCGCCCGACAGGAGGTGGTGTCGAGCGCTCATTTCCGGTGGCGGGCCTTGCCTGTCCCGCTGCCGTGCCTTTGGATCGCCAGCTGCAGAGCCGCTCTCTCCTTCGGCGCTGCACCCCGCGCATCCTTGCGTGAGACGTTCCTGCGTCTCCTCCGCGCTGCCCCGAAACTCCCGAGTGGCGCTCTGGAGCTCCCCATCGGTGCGGTGCGGGTCCTGCGCGGGAGCCTCGTTCTGGCTCCCGGTGCTCTGGACCGGCCTTGCCGGACCGGTCCTGTGGATCGGGTCGTTCGGTCGTGTCTCGTGCCACCCTCGCTCGCTCGCGTAGTGACATATGGTAAGACGCTCCATAGGGGCTGAAAGTTTCGTCCTGTACCGACAATCGACATTTCCATGTAACCGAGCGCACGAACGCTGGACTTGGGGCCACGAACGAGCGCCGGGAGGCCCCTGGCGGCGGCACCACCTGGTCAGGCGGGGCGAACTTCGGGGGTACGGGCGTGAACACTCCGGCCTGCCGGGGTCAGCAGCCCGGGCCGCTGGTTGTCCGCGGCGCCGCGGCTTTCGGGCGTCGTGGGGGTGGGCGAGGCCGCGCGGCGACCGAACTGCCCACTCGGAATGCGTGTGGGCAGTTCACGGGCC
>JBEBGT010000150.1:0-7595 GCA_040081365.1 Candidatus Eiseniibacteriota bacterium
AGCTCGCTGAAGCGCAGGTTCAGCATGCTGCGCGCGTAGTCGAGCGGCAGGTCCTCGAGCCACTCGGCCACGGTGAAGGGCTCCTCCTCGTACGCGCGTAGCTTCTCGAGCGCGAGCGAGACGCTCGGGATCTCCGGCTCGTGGATGGCGAGCACGTGGTCGTAGCGCGCGGCGCGGCCGATGGCCGGTTCGGCCGGGAGCGGCGTGGCGGGCGTGCGCATGTCGCCGAAGAACTCGGCGAAGAGCGGCGTGGGGGCGCCGGTGCCTGGTGGCCGCGTGCGCTGCTATGCGCCGGACGCCGATCAGGACCTGCAGCTCACGGGCGAGACCACGGTCAAGCACACGGCCATCGACGAGAAGCTGACGCTCGACATGGGCTACGCGTTCGACCTCGCGGCCGAGCGCAAGAACACGTCCGAGAAGCGCGTGAGCGACCGCGAGCGCGAGTTCTCGGTCGAGATCAAGCTCCGCAACCGCAAGCCGGTCGACGCCACGATCATCGTGGAAGAGCCCACGGGCGGCGAAGTCGAGATGATCAAGTCGTCGCTGCCGTTCACGCGCGACGAGGCCAACCTGTTCCGCTTCACCGTGCCGGTGCCGGCGGGCAAGGAAGTCGTGCTCACCTACACGGCGCGCCAGCGCTGGTAGGTCAGACCGTCAGCGCGTGACGGTCCCGGGCTCGGGGCAGCCGCACGAGCCCGGCCGCGAGGCTGGCGACCGAGTTCCACACGAACGGGCCGCCGACCTTCGCCAGCATCGCTTGCGACTGCGGCACGCTCCAGAACGCCCACAGCGCGAGCCACGTGGCGAGTGCGAGCAGCAGCCCTTCGCGCACCGGCTCCATGCGGCTGCGTTCCGCATGCAGGCCGCGCGCCGAGGCGAGCGAGCCGAGCGCGAACAGGGCGACGAACCACAGGGCCGAGAGCACGCCATCGAGCGCCTCGCCGAACGAGGCCTCGCGTGCGAGGTGGATCCCCGCCACCACGACGAGCGTCGGGAGCAGGTAACCGGTGATGCGTCGGAGCTGCGGTGACATGCGGACCTCCTGGAGACGTTCACCCGGGCAAGCGGGCGTCGAGCCGCGGGCACTGTAGCGGGAAATACCCGGGCCGTGCAGCGGGGGTTCCCACGAGTGCGGTCGTGACCGGCCCGAGCGCGCACCGCTGGACCGGGGCGCGCCACCGGCGCTAGCGTTCCCAGCCCGCGGGCGGCCGCGTGCGGCCGCCCCCTGTCGAGCCCGAGGAGATCCCCATGAGCACCGTCACCGTCCGTCGCGCCTCGATCCACGACCTGTCCGCGTTAGCCCCACTGTTCGACGGTTACCGCGTGTTCTACGGCCAGCCGAGCGACCTCGCCGGCGCCAGCGCGTTCCTGCGCGAGCGGCTCGAGCTCTCGGAGTCCGTGATCTTCGTCGCCGAGCAGGGGCGCAGTGCGATCGGGTTCACGCAGCTCTACCCGGCGTTCTCGTCGGTGCGCATGCGCCGGCTCTACCTCTTGAACGACCTGTTCGTGCACGAGCGCGCCCGTGGGCTGCGCGCGGGGGAGCGGTTGCTCGCGGCGGCGGCCGAGCACGCGCGGGGCGAGGGCTGTGTTCGCCTGGTGCTCACCACGGAGGTGACGAACCAGAAGGCCCAGGCGCTCTACGAGCGCACCGGCTGGGTGCGCGACACGCACGACTTCACTTACGAGCTGGCGCTGTAGCGATCGGCCCGGCTCGGCACCGGGATCAGCGGCCGGGCGCGGCCTGAGCGCGCAGCCATGGCAGCACGTCGCGCGAGTAGTACGGCTCCTGTTGGCCCCAGAACACGTAGTCCAACTGCAGCGAATCGGCCGCGAACGCCGCCAGCATGGGCACGGTGACGCGCTGCTTCGTGACCGGGTCCACCGCCGCGAGGTTGTCGTCCTGCACGGCGAGTCCGGCGCACACCCGGTCGCGCCGGCGCGCGGTGATGAGCGGGTAGCTGTGCGCACGGAACCCACGCCGGGTGGGGATCAAGTCGGGGCCGCCGACGCCCGCGCGAATGCTGTCGGCATGCGCGTAGACCGCCCGCAGGTAGCCGTGGTCGTCCCCTGGCAGCCACTCGCCGGGCATGAAGTTGGCGTACTGGATGATGCGCGAGCGTTGGAACGCGGCGCGCGCCGCGCTCATCTGCGCCCGGATGCCGTCCCGCCAGGACTCGGGCGTGAAGCCCGCGGGCATGTGCGCAGGGCCGCCGCTGAACTCGGTGGACGTCTCGGGCAGCACCAGTGCTTCGATGCGTCCATCGAGTGAATCCGCCAGCGCACGCAGCAGCCGCGCGTAGCGCTCCTGCACCGCGGGGTCCCAGCGCCGGGCGACCCAACCGTCGAAGCGCGCGCTGTCGCCGTTGTCCCGCGCCTCGTACTTGCGCGCCGCACCGCCATGGAACGCCGGGTCGGCCAGCAGGTAGGCCGGCACGTTGATGCGCTCGTCGAATGTGACGTCCTGCAGTTGCACCACCAGCCGCTTGCCGTGGCGCTCTAGGAACGCGAGGTCATGGAGCACGGGGGCGAGCGCGTAGTGGTCGCGCTCGGGTTCGAGTTCCTTCCACGTGTACTTGATCTCGGCCCCCGCGATGCCGGTCGTGCCGAGGAACGCCGCATCGTGGATGCGCCCACGGTCTCGGTTCACGAACACGTAGTGCGCGGGTGCCGCGATCGCGAGCGACGGGGGCACGAGCCCGAGCAGGGACAGCGTCAGGCATGCGGTTCGCAGGCAGAGGGTCATGCCGCGAGCATGCCACAAGGCGGGCTCGTTGGGGGGCCGGGTGGCGCAACTTCGGGGTGCGGAACCGAGGCGGCGCCGCCGCACTGCGTGGGCCGTGCGCGCGGGCCGTGACGCGCTCCAAGAGTGGCGGTGCGGCACCCTGCTGGGCCGCCCCGGGCCGCCTCGACCGCGGCGCGGGCGGTCGAGTACCCTCGCCCGTCCATGGGCTTCCGACTCCAGTCTCCCTATTCGCCCGCCGGCGACCAGCCGCAGGCCATCGACGAGCTCGTCGCCGGGCTCGAGAGTGGCGAGCAGCACCAGACGCTGCTGGGCGTCACGGGTTCCGGCAAGACCTACACCATCGCCAACGTCCTGGCGCGGTGGGGCCGGCCCACGCTCATCATCTCGCACAACAAGACGCTCGCCGCGCAGCTCTACTCCGAGTTCAAGCAGTTCTTCCCGGACGACGGCGTCGGGTTCTTCATCAGCTACTACGACTACTTCCAGCCCGAGGCGTACGTGCCCAGCACCAACACGTACATCGCCAAGGACGCCAGCATCAACGATGACATCGACCGGCTGCGGCTGCAGGCCACCTCGATGCTGCTGGAGCGCGAGAACGTCGTGATCGTGGCGAGCGTGTCGTGCCTGTACGGCTTGGGCACCCCGGAAGACTGGAAGGGCATGCGCATCGACATGCGCGCGGGCAACCCGCTGCGCCGGCGCGAACTCCTGGACCAGCTCATCGCCATCCAGTACCAGCGCACCGACCTCGACCTGTCGCGCGGGCAGTTCCGCGTGCGCGGCGACGTGGTCGAGGTGAAGCCGGCGTACGAGGACTACAACGTCCGTATTCAAATGGAAGATGACGTCGTCACCAAGCTGTCGACGGTCGATCCGGTCACCGGCAAGACCGTGCGCACCATGGACCGCCTGGCGTTGTACCCGGCCAAGCACTTCGTGACGCCGGAGCACCGCATCAAGGCCGCGCTCGGCAGCATCCGCGCCGAGATGCGCGAACGGTTGGGGGTGCTGCGCGCCGAGGGCAAGCTGCTCGAGGCCCAGCGCCTGCAACAGCGCAGCGAGTTCGACCTCGAACTGCTGGCCGCGCACGGCACCTGCCCGGGCGTTGAGAACTACTCACGGCACCTGTCGGGACGCGCGCCGGGCGAGCGCCCCGGCTGCCTGCTGGACTACTTCCCGCGCAAGGCCGACGGCAGCGCCGACTTCCTCACCATCATCGACGAGTCGCACGTCACGGTGTCGCAGATCGGCGGCATGTACGAGGGCGACCGCTCGCGCAAGCAGACGCTGGTCGACTTCGGCTTCCGGCTGCCGAGCGCACTCGACAACCGCCCGCTCAAGTTCCCCGAGTTCGAGAAGCTGGTAGGCCCGATCCTGTACATCTCCGCCACCCCGGGCGAGCACGAACTGCAGCGCTCCAAGGGCATCATCGTCGAGCAGATCATCCGGCCCACCGGGCTCGAGGATCCCGAGTTGGTGATCAAGCCCATCGAAGGCCAAGTCGACGACCTGCTGGGCGAGATCCGCATCCGCGTGGAACGCAAGGAACGCGTGCTGGTGACCACGCTCACCAAGCGCATGGCCGAGGACCTCACCGACTATCTCACCGAGATGGGCGTGAAGGTGCGCTACCTGCACAGCGACATCGATGCCCTCGAGCGCGTCGAGATCCTGCGCGGGCTGCGGCTGGCCGACTTCGACGTGCTGGTGGGTATCAACCTGCTGCGCGAGGGGCTCGACCTGCCCGAGGTGTCGCTGGTGGCGATCCTCGATGCCGACAAAGAGGGCTTCCTGCGCTCGGAGCGCTCGCTCATCCAGACCGCGGGCCGCGCGGCGCGCAATTCCGGCGGCCGCGTCATCTTCTATGCCGACAAACTCACCGACTCCATGAAGCGCGCCATCACCGAGATGAACCGCCGGCGCGAGAAGCAGCACGCCTACAACCTCGAACACGGCATCACGCCACGCACCATCTTGAAGAGCACCGAGGAGATCATGCGCGCCACGAGTGTGGCGGACGCGATCGGCAAGGGGCTGCAGGCCAAGGAATCCGGCGTGCTGCTGGGCGACGACACCGAGCGCTTGCTGGCCCAGCTCGAGGGCGAGATGCTGCTGGCCGCCAGGGCACTGGAGTTCGAGAAGGCGGCGTCCCTGCGCGACCGCATCGACGACGTTCGCATGATGATCACGCTGGCGCGGACCGGCGGTGAGCCGGTCGCGCCGGACGGCCGCGCGCGGGGCGAGGTGCGTCCCGGGCGCGAGCCGCGCAACGTGAAACGCCGGTTCGGAAAGGACCGCTGACCGTGCACGAGAGCTTTCTACCGCTGGTGAAGTTCGCCCTGTCCGAGGATGTGGGCACGGGCGACGTGACGACCCTGAACGCCGTGCCGGCCAATGTCGGTGCGCGCGCGGCCATCGTCGCCAAGTCGCCGGGCGTGATCTCGGGCCTCGACATCGCGGCCATGACGTTCCGCGAGATCGACGCCAAGCTCAAGTTCAAGGCGGTTGTGAAAGATGGCACGGAAGTGCCTGCGGGAGCAGCGCTTGCCACCGTTTCGGGTTCGGCAGCCAGCATCATGATCGCCGAACGCACGGCGCTCAACTTCCTCATGCGGTTGTCGGGCGTGGCCACCATGACGCGGCGTTACGTGAACGCCATCGCCGGCACCGGCGCCGAGATCCTCGACACGCGCAAGACCACGCCGGGCCTGCGCATCCTCGAGAAGTACGCCGTGCTGTGCGGCGGCGGCCAGAACCACCGCCTGGCGCTGTGGGACATGTACCTGGTGAAGGACAACCACATCCGTGCGGCGCGCGGGCTCACCAACGCCATCGACCGCATCCAGCGCACGCGCCGCGAGCTGCTGCTCGAGGTCGAGGTGGAATCCATGGACCAGTTGCGCGAAGCCCTGCGCCCCGAGGTCGACCGCATCCTGGTCGACAACCAGCCGCCCGAGGTGGTGCGCCGCTGCGTCGAGGAGGTCGACCGCTGGTACGCGGTCAATCCGCCCGACCATCCGCGCGTACGCCAGGGGGCCAGGCGCTGGCCCGAGGTCGAGGTCTCGGGCGGATTGGACCTCACCACCATCCGCGCCTATGCCGAGACCGGGGTGGACTACCTGTCGGTGGGGGCGCTCACGCATTCCGCGCCCGCGCTCGACCTGAGCCTGGAGATCGAGGAAGTTGGCTAGCGACTTCGACCGCACGCGCTTTGGTGCCCGACTCGGCACGCACCGCATCGGCCATGCCCTGATCGTGCGCGAGTCCACGGCGTCCAGCAACGACGACGCCTGGGAGGCTCTGGCCACGCTCGGCGATGGCGCGGCGGTGGTGGCGCTGTCGCAGACGCGCGGCCGCGGCCGCGACGGTCGCTCGGGGTCGCAGGTGCCGGGCCGCGGTCTGGCGCTGTCGGTGGCGCTGCGCCTGGGCTGCGACGTGCGCCAGGCCGGAGCGATCCCGTTGGCGGCGGGCGTGGCGGTGGTGCGCGCCGCGCATGCGCTCGGGGTGCCCGGCGCGCGGCTCAAGTGGCCCAACGACGTGCTCGTGGACGGCCGCAAGCTGGCCGGTGTGCTGTGCGAGGTGCGGCGCGCGCCCGGTGGCGGCGACGCCGTGGTGATCGGCATCGGGCTCAACGTGGCTCACACGCGCGACGAGTTCCCGCCCGAGCTGCGCGAGCACGCCACGTCGCTGGCGCTCGAGGGTGCCACGGGCACGCTCGAAGACGCGGCGGCCGAGGTGCTGACCCGCCTGGAACCGCTGTGGAACGAGTTGCAGGAAGGCGACCGTGCGGCCGTACTGGCCGAATGGTCGCGCTGGGGGGCACACTGGGGCCAATGGGTGCGCGTGCGCACGCCGGCCGGCCTGGTCGAGGGCACCGCCCAGCGATTGGATATCGATGGCGGACTGGTGCTGCGTCTGGACACGGGCACCGAGATCACCGTCATCGCCGGAGATGTGTCGACTTCCAAGGAAGGATGTGACGCGGCATGAGCAACCCGCACCTGCCGGTCGAGGAGCGCGATCCCTCGAACGACGACCTCGTGATCGACTCGGGCGAGGACCCCATCGAGGAAGGCCAGCCGATGGCGTTCCTCGAGCACCTCGAGGACCTGCGCAAGGCGTTGTGGAAGTCGTCGCTGGGGATCGCCGTGGGCATGGCCGGCGGTTGGTACCTGGCGCCGCTCGTGCTCGAGGACCTGGTGGCTCGCACGGTGAAGACCGCCGTGGTGTTGTCGCCGTTCGAGGCGTTCAACGAGCGCTTCAAGCTCACGTTCATCCTGGGGCTCAGCATCGCGCTGCCGATCGTGTTCTGGCAGATCTGGTCGTTCGTGGTGCCGGGGTTGCTGCACAAGGAGAAGCGGTGGGTGCCGTTCCTGGCGATCGGCAGCATGATCCTGTTCGCCACCGGCGCACTGGCCGCGTACTTCTACGTGGTGCCCCTCATCGTGCACGTGTTGGAGTCGTTTCTCGTCAAGGGCGTGCTCACGCAGATCCGGCTCAACTCACTGCTCGACTTCACGTACAACCTCGCGCTGGCGTGCGGCATCCTCATGCAGCTCCCGCTCGTGACGCTGCTGCTCACCGCCATCGGCCTGGTGCAGCCCATGTTCCTCCTGAAGCAGTGGCGCGCGGCGCTCGTGGTGATCTTCGTGCTCACCGCCGCGATCACGCCCGGTGACGTGGTGAGCGCGCAGGTGGTGATGGGCGCACCCATGGTGCTGTTGTACTTCCTGAGCGTGGGTCTGTCGTTCTTCGTGGCCAAGAAGAAGCAGGCCCGCGAAGCCAAGGAGTGGACCGAGTGACCGCGGCGAAGCGCGGCACGAAGGCGTCCCGCGCGGCCGCCACG
>JBEBGT010000151.1:0-7562 GCA_040081365.1 Candidatus Eiseniibacteriota bacterium
GAGCCGTATCGCACCCAGGTGTTCGATCACGACGCCACGGTGGTGAGCAAGCTGCGCGAGGCCGGCGCGATCCTGTGCGCCAAGCTCGCCATGGTCGAACTGGCCGGCGGCATGGGCTACAACCACCCGAACGCGTCGTTCACCGGCCCCGGGCTCACGCCGTGGAACACCAGGTTCTGGAGCGGCGGCAGCTCAAGCGGCCCGGGTGCCGCGGTGGCCGCGGGGCTGGTGCCGTTCGCCATCGGCAGCGAAACGTCCGGCAGCATCCTCACACCGAGTGCGTACTCCGGTGTGACCGGCCTGCGGCCCACGTACGGGCTCGTGTCGCGTCATGGTGCGATGGCGCTGTCGTGGACGCTCGACAAGCTGGGCCCCATGGCGCGCTGCGCCGACGACTGCGCGCTGGTGCTGGCCGCGATCGCCGGGCCCGACGCCGACGACCCGACCACGTCGGGCCGGCTGTTCCCGTGGACCAATGTGCAGAAGCCGACGCGCAAGCTGCGGCTGGCGGTGCCCAAGGGCTGCGTCGAGAAGGTGCAGCCCGCCGTGCGCGAGAACTTCGAGAAATCGTTGGTCGCGCTCGGCGATGCCGTCACGATCATGCGCGACGTGGAATGGCCCGACCTGCCGTGGGGCGCGGCCGTGGGCGCGATCGTCACCGCCGAAGGCGCGAGCGCGTTCCTCGACCTGCTGGAGTCGGGCGACGTCACCAAGCTCACCTGCCCGGCCGATCGCACCGGCGGCTACTCGGGCCTCATGCTGCCGGCGGTGGATTACCTGCAGGCGATGCGCGTGCGGAAGCCCATGCGCGCGGCCATGAAGAAGCTGTTCGAGAAATACGACGCCATCGCCACGCCCACGCGCGCGACCGTGGCCTACCCGGCCGATGGCGAGTTCGCGAGCGCCTACCCGGGTGTCTCGGGCGGCCCGCCGGTGATCCCGGCCGGCAACCTCACCGGGCTGCCCGCACTCGCCATGCCCAACGGCTACGGCGAGAACGGCCTGCCGACGAGCGTGGCGTTCATGGGTGCGCCGTTCAGCGAGGCGATGCTGTGCTCGCTGGGCGCGGTGCTGCAGTCGCGCACTGACTGGCATACCAAGCGGCCCGAGACATTCGCATGAGCGCCACGCGCGCACTGGGTGTTGCATTCCTGCTGTTCCTGCTGTTCCTGCTGCTCCCCGCGCTCGCGCACGCTGCCACGGTGCGCGGGCGCGTGCTCGATGCGCGCACGCGTGAACCGCTGGTGGCGGTGAGCGTGTCGTTACAGGGCGTGCCGCGCGGCGCGCTCACCGACGCGCAGGGCCGCTTCGAGATCCTCGATGTGCCGCCCGGCTCGTACAACGTGCAGGCCGCACAGTTGGGCTACAAGCGCAGCGTGCAGTACGAGCTCGATGTGATGCCGGCCAAGCCCACCGAGCTCGAGTTCCTGCTCGAGGAGGAGATCGTCTCCACCGACTCGGTGTCGGTCACGGCGTCGCCGTTCGCTCGCCGCGCGGCGAGTCCCCTGTCGGTGCGCACGATCGGTGCCGCCGAGATCGAACGCTTCCCGGGAGGCGGACGCGACCTGTCGAAGGCGCTGCAGAGCACGCCGGGCGTGGCGGCCACGCCCAACTTCCGCAACGACCTCATCGTGCGCGGCGGCGCACCCAACGAGAACCGCTTCTATCTGGACGGCATCGAGGTGCCGAACATCAACCACTTCGCCACGCAGGGTTCGTCGGGCGGCCCGGTGGGCATGATCGACGTGCGCTTCATCCGCGAGGTGGACGTCTATACGAGCGCGTTCCCGGTCTCGCGCGGCAACGCGCTGAGCTCGGTGATGGATTTTCGCATGCGCGACGGCAACGCCGAGCACCGTGTGTGGAGCGCCACGGTGGGCGCGTCCGACCTCGGGCTCACGGCCGATGGCCCGTGGGGCGAGCGCGGCTCGTACATCCTGTCGGCGCGGCGCTCGTACCTGCAATTCCTGTTCAAGGCGCTGGGGCTGCCGTTCCTGCCCACCTACAACGACGCGCAGTTCAAGCTGCGCGCCAAGGTGGGGGAGCGCGACGAGTTCACGCTGCTGGGACTGGGTGCGGTGGACGACTTCACGCTCAACCGTGGCGCCGATGACACCGAGTTCAAGCGTTACCTGCTGGAGCAGCTGCCCTTGAACTCGCAGTGGAACTACACGCTGGGCGGCGTGTGGAAGCGGCAGTCGGCCACGGGCGTGACCACGGCGGTGCTGTCGCGCAACCAGCTCGACAACCAGGCGCACAAGTACCAGGGCAACGTCGATTCGGATCCGGCCAAGTTGCTGCTCGACTACGACTCGCGCGAGACCGAGAACAAGCTGCGCCTCGAACGCAGCGAGCGCCGGGGCGGCTTCCAGTTGGAGTACGGCGGCGGGGTGGAGACCGCGGAGTACACCACGGCTACGTTCCAGCGCACCGCCACGCAGACCGGCCCGATCGTGATCGACTACGACTCGCGCCTCACGCTGGCCAAGGGCGCGCTGTTCGCGCAGGCCAGTCGCACGCTGGCGAGCGACCGGCTCACGCTCTCGGCCGGCGTGCGGCTGGATGCCAGCGACTATTCGGCGCGCACGCGCCGCTTGGCGCAGCAGTTCTCGCCGCGCGTGGCGGCCTCATACGCTCTGTCGCCGCGCTGGCGCTTGAATGCGAGCGCCGGCCGCTACCTGCAACTGCCGGCTTACACCGTGCTGGGTTTTCGCGATTCCACCGGCGCGCTTGCCAATCGCGAGCGCGGCGCGTCGTACGTGCGCGCCGATCACGTGGTGGGCGGCATCGAGCTGGCGACCACCACCAACTCGCGCATCACGGCCGAAGCCTTCCTCAAGCGCTACGCCGACTACCCGTTCCTGCTGCGCGACCGCATCAGCCTGGCCAACCTGGGCGCGGACTTCGGCGTGATCGGCAACGCGCCCAGCACGCCCACCAGCCGCGGCCGCGCCTACGGGCTGGAGCTGCTGGCGCAGCAGCGGCTCTACAAGGGCTACTACGGCATCGCCGCCTACACGTTCGTGCGCAGCGAGTTCACCACCCGCGACGACAGCTACCAGCCGAGCGCGTGGGACAACCGCCACGTGCTGTCGCTCACCGGCGGCAAGAAGTGGACGCGCGGTTACGAGCTGGGCGTGCGCTGGAAGTACCTGGGCGGCGCGCCCTACACGCCCGACAACGTGGCGCTGTCGGCGCAGCAGGGCGTGTGGGACGTGACCGGCCGCGGCGTGCCGGACTACGACCGCCTGAACGCCGAGCGCAACGGGCCGCTGCATCAGCTCGACGTGCGCTTCGACAAGAAGTGGTTCCGCAAGAACTCGTCGATCGACCTCTACTTCGACATCCAGAACCTGTACGCGTTCCAACCGCGGCTCGCGCCCATCCTGCTGGTGGACCGCGATGCCAACGGGAACCCGGTGCCGGACCCGAACAACTCGGGCTCCTACCTCATGCACTTCACGCGTGAGGACACCGCCAGCCTGCTGCCCACGATCGGCGTGACGCTGGAGTTCTGAGCGGCGCAGGACTTATTCAGAAGCACAACGGCCCGCGAGCAGGTGCGCTCGCGGGCCGTCGTGCGTGCAGCGTGCTGCGTTCAGTTCACCGCGGCAGCGTCCAGCTGAGCTTCGTGTACACGAAGCGGCCGTTGTATCCGAACGGCGAGGCCGCGGCCCAGGGGAACACGCCGAAGTTGTTGTTGAAGTCGAGCTGGGCCTTGCCCGGATAGGTGTCGAACAGGTTGCGCGAGCCGACGGCCCACTCCAGCGGGCCGAACTTGTAGCCCGCTTCCACGTCGACCAGCGTGCGCGACGGGTAGCTCTCGGTGTAGCCGTCGGTGAACGCCGGCTGCGCCGACGAGAACGTGCCGTAGTAGGACGCACGCACCAGACCGCGCGCCGCACCCTGCGTGTACTCGGTCGTGAACGTGCCGCGCCAGTCCGGGCGCTCCTTGGTGATCGCCACCGTGGTGACTTCGTCGAGCAGGCCGCTCTCGTCGGTGGACGTGGCCAGCACGCTCGGCAGGCCGTCGACGTGCGTGATCTCGTTCTTGCCGTAGTTGGCGGCGGCGTTGAACGTGATCATGCGCGTGCCGCCCATGGGCACCCGCCAGTCCACCGTCAGGTCAACACCGGTGGTCTTGGTGTCGAGCCCGTTGGTGAAGTACTGCACGCCCGCCACGTTGCCATAGCCGGCATTGCCCAGGATGCGCGCGGTGGTCGAGTCATCGAACGTGGCACCCAGCAGGATGCGGTCCGTGATCTTGATCTGGTAGACGTCCGCCGTGAACGTGACGTTGTCGACCGGCGTCACCGCGACGCCCGCAGACAGGTTCACCGACTTCTCTTCCTTGAGGTCCTTGGCGCCGAGGGCGCGCGCCGCGGGGTGGCTCACGGGGAACACGCCGATGTCGACCGGCTGGCCGCTGATGACGTTCGTGATGACCTTGCTGAAGTGCGCCTGCGACAGGCCCGGCGCGCGGAAGCCGGTGCTGCCGGCCGCACGCACCGTGATGTGCTTGTCGGGCTGCCAGCGTGCCGCCAGCTTGCCGGTGACGAGCGAGCCGAAGTCGTTGTAGTTCTCGAACCGGGCCGCGGCGTTCGCCAGCAGCGACGTGGTCAGGTTCGTCTCGAGGTCCAAGTACGCCGCCACGTTGTCGCGGCGCGAGTCCGACACGTCGGCGGGCGAGAAGCCCGGGAACACCTGCGAGCCGCCCGGCGCGTCGTCGCCGTTGCGGTCCGGCACGCCGCCGTCGATCCACGACGCCAGTTCACCCTGCAGCGTGACCCAGCGCTCGCGACGATAGGCCGCACCGAGTGCCACGTTCACGGGCGCAGGCAGGCCGAGCTTCATCTCCTTGGAGGCGTTGGCGTCGGCCACGAACTCGTCGCGGTGCAGCTCGCCCGCGAAGAAGTCGGTCTGGTTGGGGATGCCCGCGGGCGACGTCGGGTTGGTGAGCGACGGCCCCAGCGACACGTTGAGCGTGTTGTGCAGCTCGTAGCGGAAGCCGCTGTGTCCGAACGTGGCGCCGAGGTCGGTGGCCCAGCCGTTCAGTTCGCCCTTCCAGCCGCCGGCCATCGAGTAGTCGGTGACTTCCGGGCGGAACTCAGGCAGGTAGCCGAGCGGGTAGATCTGCGACCAGTTGCGCGCGCCGTCGGAGTAGCGGCGATAGCCGTTGCCGTTGCCGAGCCGGTGGCTGTAGCCGCCGAACGCGTACACCTGGCTGTGGTCCGAGAGCGGGTAGTGGAACGACGCCATCGACAGGATGTCCTTCTCGAAGCCGTCGCCCCAGTGATGGTTCGGCTGCGGCACGAGGTTGTTCTTCTGGATGACTTTCCCGTCCGGGCCGACGACGTCCTCGTCACCGGGCACGCCGCCGTTCTCGAACGGGTCGGCCCACGCGCGGTTCGTGGCCTCGCGGTCCAGCACCTCGGCCGACATCGACAGCGAGCCCTTGCCCAGCCCCACGCCCCAGCCAGCGCTGACGTTGAAGTTCTCACCGTCGCGGTCGTAGTCCTTGGTGAAGAAGCTGCCGCCGGTCACCGAGGCGAACGGCGCATAGCGTCCGCGGCGCATGACCACGTTCACGACGCCGGCGATGGCGTCCGAGCCGTACTGGGCGGCCGCACCGTCGCGCAACACTTCCACGCGGTCGATCGCGCTCGACGGGATGGCGTTCATGTCGACGCCGCTCGAGCCAGCCGGCATGCCGTACGCAAACGTGTTGACGAGCGCGGTCTGGTGGCGGCGCATGCCGTTCACCAGCACCAGCGTCTGGTCGGGCGACAGCCCGCGCAGCGTGAACGGCCGCACGACGTCGGTGGCGTCCGTGACGCTCTGGCGCGGGAAGTTCACCGCCGGCGACAGCGCCTGCAGCATCTGCGCGGTCTCGGTGGTGCCCTGGCGCAGCAGGACGTCACGGCCGTACACGTCGACCGGCACGGCCAGTTCGTCGGCGGCGGTGTGCTTGGCGCGCGAGCCCACGACGACTTCGATGGCCTGCACCGGGATCACCGAGTGCTCCAGGTGGAAGTCGGCCGTCACCACGGCGCCAGCCTCCACGGTGACCGGCTTGGCCTCGGCCTTGTAGCCCATCATCAGCGCGCGCACCACGTGCGCGCCGGGCGGGACGTTGGCGAGTTCGTACTTGCCGGCGTCATCGGAGCTGGTGTGGAGCGCGGTGCCCTCGATGCGCACCTCGGCGCCGGCGAGCGCGGCACCGGTGTGGTCCTGCACGGTGCCCTTCACGGTTCCGGTCTGCGCCCAGGCGCTGCCGGCGGACAACATCGTCGCGAGTGCGACGGCGAACCATGCGCTGCGTGCTGCGGCCATTGCGTGTTCTCCCGGTGTGAGGCGGCCGCCCCGAGTCGTGGCGGCCAGCGACCGACTTGTGACGCGTGAGGCAGTCGGAGAGACTGGTCGGGACGCCGGGTGGAGTCAAGGGTTTACGTGCAATGAGCGGCGCCCGCTTGGCCAGTGCGCCAGCCGATGTATCGACAAGGAAGTAGCCTCGGACGCGATCGTTGCAGTCCGTCACTCGAGAAAAGGAGTTTCCATGAGATCCGGGATCGTGATGCGGGCCGCCATGGCCCTGTCGTTGCTGGCGCTGGCGGGCTGTGCGGGCGACATGGCCAATGAGATCAAGACCAACACGCAGGTGCGCGACCGCGTGATGGCGGCCATCACCTCGGATGGCAATCTGGCGCAGGAGATGACGCAGCGCCTGCTGGCCACCGACTCGCTGCGCTTCCGCGTGGTCGAGACCATGCTGCACGATTCGCCCAGCGCGCAGTACGTGCTGGCCCGCATCGGTCACGAGCCCGACGCCGTGGACCTCGTGCTGCAGGCCGCCGCCTCCGACAGCGCCGGTCGTGAGCACGTGATGACGCTCTTGAAGGGCATGCAGATGGCGATGGGCAGCAAGAAGTAGGGCTTCGCCCGCGACGCACGACGGCCGGATGCGAGAGCTCTCGCACCCGGCCGTTGCTGCGTCCGGAGCGTTACGCGGCGTCGCGCAGTTCGCGCTGCAGCTGTTCGATCACACCGCGCAGGGCGGCATCGCCCGCGGCATCGGCGGCGGCGGGCACGGCGCGCGGCCCGGGCTTGCCGGCACGCGGTGCGCCCATGGCTCCCGAGGCAGCGTGCGCGGCCTGCACCACCAGCGTGTGGCCGTCGCCGTGCGCATCGGCGGTGAACAGCACGCCGACCTCGGCGCCGGCGAGCGGCACCGCGCCGGCATCCGCACTGGTGAGCCCGTGGCGCGCGAGCCAGCGCGGCATGAGGCTCGCCGCATCGGGGGCCACCACGGCGCACAGCACGAGCGGCGTCTGGTGCAGCGCTTCCAGGCTCAGGTCGGCGTGCGCGACATCGAACGCCACCAGGTCCGGCGCAAAGGCCTCGAGCGCGTCCGGCAGCCCGGCGCGCGGTGACAGCAGCAGCGCGCCCTGCGACTCGCCCTGCGGCCAGCGGCCGCGTTCGGCGGTGAGCACGGCCGTGACCGGCCGGCGCTCGAGCAGCGTGGCGAGTGCGCTCTTCAGGAGTTGTTCGGCCGCGCGGATGCC
>JBEBGT010000640.1:0-1959 GCA_040081365.1 Candidatus Eiseniibacteriota bacterium
CGCAGTCGCATGGCGGTGCGCCGCGGGATGCCACGCGCGCGGCGCTCGGGCACGATCGCCACGCGGAACGCGCGCCCGCTGGCGAGCCGGTGCGACGCGCGCGCCGCCGCGCGCGCATCGAAACCGCCCGGGACGCGCGCCGCGGGCAACGTGTCGAGCCGCACCAGCGCGCGCAGCGTGTCGCCCCATTCCAACGCGCAACCGGCCGGGAAGCGCAAGCGCACGCGCGCACGCCGCGGCCAACGCGGCGCGGCGGCCAGCAGCTCGACGTCCGCGGCCGGCGTGTCCCCCGCACGCCGCGGCGGCTCGATCACCACCGCCTGCACGCGCACGAACCCGGTGGCGGCGACACTCGCGGCACGTTCGCCGCGCAGCCGCGCTTCGTCGGCCGCGCCGCGCGCCAACCCCAGCGCGAGCAGTGCGGGCAGCAACAGTCGTGACGTGCGCAACGGCAGCCACGCGCACAGCACGCCCACCAGCGCGCATGGCAGCACCGCCGCCGCGGGCAACCGCGCGCCGGCGAGCAGCCCCGCCCACCATGCCGCCGCCAGCAGCCACGCTCCGCGCGCTCCCATGCCGCGCGCAGGTTGCGAGGCTCATGCCGGTGGTGCGGTGGGCGCTGGCGCGCGATCGCGGCGCTCCCGGTGCACACGACCGTCCACACCGGGAGCGTTCCGACCACACCCTGCACGCCCGCACGCGCGGCACGTGCGACGCGGCCTCAGTGGCTCAGCGGCTCGAGCGCTGCATCTCGGTGTAGAAGTCGTCGCCCTGCGTGGTGGCGGCGCTCAGGTACCACGTCACGGTCTTCTGGCCTTCGAACATGCTGCCCGGGAAGACCGTCGACAGCGTGGCCCCGCGCGGGCCGCTGGCCAGCGTCATCTCGTAGCGGCGCCACAGCCCTTCGGGTGAACGTGCGTGCAACCACGCCTCGCGCACGTCCTTCACATCGAGCCCATCGAGCGTGGCGGTGACCGTGGTGACCTTGCGCGCCGGCACCTGGCTATAGCTGGCCTGCAGCCGCAACGGCGGCAGGTCGCTGTCGAGCCCGAACTGGAACGACGCGAAACGCTTGTTGCCGCCCGGCAGGTCGATCACCTGCACCGGCGCGGTCTCGTTCGCGTACGTGACGCGCAGGCTGTGCGGTCCGCGCGGCAGTTCGAGCGTGAGCGGCGTGGAGCCGCGCAGCTCGCCGTCCACGAACACGCTCGCGCCCGAGAGTGCGGCCGTGCCGTTGTCGTCGTTGTTCGACGCCTGCACCTGCACCACGCCCGTCGCCGGCGACATCATGGGCCGCGCGACCAGCTTGGTGTTCTGGCGGATCAGGATGTTCACCGTCTGGCCCCACGCCTGCATGTTGGGACCACTGAACTGCACCTCGTGCATGCCGGGCGGCAGCTTGGCCACGCTCACCGGCAGCCAGCCCTGGGCCTGACCATCGAGCGACATCTTCACCGGCAGCGCGGAATCGAGCGCGGCCACATCGAGCGAGCCGTGCAGCGCCTCGGTGACCTGCTTCTTCTGTCCGCGCGAGCCTTCGAGCGCCACCTTCACGCTCCCGAGATCCGGCATGCTGAGTGTGACCTCGTGCTTGCCCGGCGTGAGCTCCACCGTGGACGGCGTGCGGCGGCCGAGTTCCTTGCCGTCGATGCTGATGAACGCGCCCGGCGGGTCGGTGTCGAGGATCGCCGTGAAGCGCGCGCCCCCCAGCCCCACCGCGCGCAGGACGCGCGTCATGGGCGTGGCATGCACGTCGTTGTCGGGCGTCTGCGAGTGGCCCACGATCCAGCCCACACCGAACAGCACCGTGACGAACGCCACGATCGCCCATGGCTTGCGCCACACCGGGGTCTCGGTGGGCGTGAGTTCCTCCGCACTGGGCCACGCCGCCAGGCGCGAACGCGCGCCGCTCGGCATGGGCGTGGCCTGCGTGGCGACCAGCATGCCGTCGGGCACATC
>JBEBGT010000152.1:0-7551 GCA_040081365.1 Candidatus Eiseniibacteriota bacterium
GTGGTGCAGCTCGCTCGTGAGTGAGCCCGAGGCCACGGTGGCCACCCGGCTGCTGGGCGCCGACCCGGCCGGGCTCGTGCGCCTCGCCAATCCCATGTCGCGCGAGAGCGAGGTGCTGCGCCCCAACCTGCTGCCGGGGCTCCTGCGCGCCACGGCGCTCAACCTGCGCCAGGGTGCCACGAGCGTGCGGCTGTTCGAGGTGGGCGTGGGCTTCGCCGCCAGCGGCGAGGCGCTGCCGCGCGAGTCGCTCATGGTGGCGGCCGTGCTCGCGGGCCCGCGGTTCCGGCACGTGCACGATCCGGTGCCCACCAAGCCCGAAGGCGCCTACGACCCGCGCGCGGCGGCCGATTTCCTGGACGCCAAGGGCCTCTGGGAGGCCTGGCTCGGCGAGATGCGCGTTGACGCTCCCGAGTGGCGGGCCTATGCTGCCGACGGCTGGAAATCCGGTGCCAGTGCGGAAGTTGCGGTCGGGACTTCACGCATCGCATGGGCCGGGACGCTTGCCCAGGATGTACTTCGGTCGTGGGACATCGAGACCCCGGTCCACGTGTTCGTGGCCCTGCTCGAACCGCTCACCGATGGCGCCTCGGCGGTCGTCCGTGCCCGGGTTCCCGGACGCTTCCCGCCCGTTCGCCGCGATCTGGCGTTCTTCGTGCCCGTCGGCACGACGCACGGCAAGGTCGAAAGCACGCTCTCCGGCACCGCCGGCGAGTTGCTGGCGGCGATCGAGCTGTTCGACATCTATGAAGGCCCCGGCACTCCGGCGGGCATGAAGAGCCTCGCGTATGCACTGCAGTTCCAGCACGCGGAGCGCACGCTCACGGAAGCCGAGGTCACCGATCTCCAGTCGCGCATGGTGACCGCTGTCGTGCAGGGATGCGGCGGTCAACTGAGGGAGCGAGCATGAACGACAGCGCTGTTGTGGTCGCCACCGATCTCGATCGTCTCGCCGAGCGCGTCGAACGCGCCGCGGCCCTGATCACCGACCTGCGCGGCAAGCAGGGTGCGCTCGAGGCCAAGCACGCGGCCCTCGAAGGCAGGCACGGCGAGCTCGAACGCGCCCACGCGCTGCTCACGGACCAGCACGAGCAGGTCTCGGGCACGCACACCCAGCTGCACGGCACGCACACCAAGCTGAGCGGCGAGTTCGCGCAGCTGCAGGCCAAGTACACCGAGCTCGAACAGCAGCATGCGACGTTGCAGAAGTCGCTGTCGGACACGCAGGGTAAGTTGCAGGGTCAGGACCCGACCGCTCTGCTCACCGAGGTCGCCGCGCTCAAGAAGGAGCAGCGCGACTGGTTGAACGAGCGCAAGGAAGTGGCCACCCGGATCGAGGCGATCTCGGCCAAGCTCGAGCGCATCGAGTAGCACACCCGTACGCCGGGCCGCGGCACGGGGCGCGGCGGCGGGCCATGACGCAGCACACCAACGCAGAGAGAAGCGGCGGGAGGACAACGTCGATGGAAGCCTCTTCGGACACCGCCAATGGGCAGCCGCGCGACGGCAAGAACGTCGTGCAAGTACAGATCCTCGGTCATCAGCTCACCATTCGTGGCGACGCCGGACAGGAGTACATCCTGGACGTGGCGCAGTATGTCGACAAGAAGATGCGTGAGGTGACCGAGAAGCTGCCCGTGGCATCCATGTCGAAGGTGGCGATCCTGGCGTCGCTCCACATCGCCGATGAGCTGTTCAAGGAACGCGCGAACAAGGCACAAGTCGGGTCCGACGTGAACGGCCGGGCGGCCGAGTTGGCCAAGCGCCTGGACGAGATCCTGGGCGAGGTGTAGTCCGCCCGGGCACGACGCCACCCACGCGGGCCGGTGCGCGTGCCATGGACAGTCGCCGTCCCACTGCACTCGTGCCGGGGCCAGTTCCACATGCGGCCGCGGCGGGTGCGCGGGTCTCTTTCTCCCTGCTCGTGGCCCTGGTGGCGAGGGGTCCTGGGAGAATAGCGACATGTCGCTCGGAGTCCTGATCGCCATCATCGCGGGCAGCGTGGTGGCCGGGTTCTCGCTGGGCTGGTTCGTGCGCGCGCAGTTGGGCCGCGCCCGCCTGCGCAGTTCCGAACAGCGCGCCCAGCAGGTGCTGGCCGACGCCCGGCGTGACGCCGAGGCCGTGAAACGCGACGCCCTGCTGGCCGGCCGCGAAGAAGCGCTGGCCATGAAACAGGAGGTCGAGCGCGAGATGCTGCAGAACAAGAACGTCCAGCTCGAGACCGAGCGCGCGTTCCAGCAGAAGGAAGCGGCGTTCAACCGCCGGGTCGAGCTCATCGACAAGAAGGAACGCGAGCTGAAGAAGGCCGAGTCCGACCTGGCCGCTCGCGAACAGGCGACGTCGGAGCGCAACCATGCGCTCGACGGCCTGGTGCAGGAGCAGACCGCCAAGCTGGCGCGCATCGCCGGTATGTCGCCCGAGATGGCGCGCGAGCAGCTCATCGCGTCGATCGAGAACGAGGCCAAGTCCGAGGCCGCCCGCCGCACGGTCGAGATCCGCGACACCGCCACGCGCAATGCCGAACGCGAGGCGCGCAAGGTCATCGCGCTGGCGATCCAGCGCTTCGCCGGCGATCACGCCAGCGAGACGAGCGTGTCGGTGGTGCACCTGCCCTCCGACGACATGAAGGGCCGCATCATCGGGCGCGAGGGCCGCAACATCCGCTCGTTCGAGGTCATCACCGGCGTCGACGTGATCATCGACGACACGCCCGAGGCCGTGATCCTGTCGGCGTTCGACCCGGTGCGGCGCGAGATCGCGCGCATCTCGCTCGAGCGCCTCGTGGCCGACGGCCGCATCCACCCGGCCCGCATCGAGGAAGTGGTGGGCAAGGTGCGCGAGGAGGTCGAGCGCAAGATCGTCGAGTTGGGCGAGATGGCCTGCCTCGAAGTGGGCGTGCACGGCGTGCATCCCGAACTGCAGCGGCTCATGGGCCGGCTGCATTACCGCACCAGCTACGGCCAGAACATCCTCAAGCACTCGGTCGAGGTCGCGCACCTGTGCGGCATCATGGCGGCCGAGATCGGCATGGACCAGACCATGGCCAAGCGCGGCGGCCTGCTGCACGACATCGGCAAGGCCATCGATCACGATCAAGAGGGCACGCATCCGGTGCTCGGCATGGAGGTGGCGGCGCGCCACGGCGAGCCGCAGCCCGTGCTCGAAGCGATCGGCTACCATCACGACGACTACGCCGGCGGCAGCCTGTGGCCGGTGCTGGTGAGCGCCGCCGACGCGATCAGCGGTGCGCGCCCCGGCGCCCGGCGTGAGAGCCTCGAGGCCTACATCAAGCGGCTCGAGTCGCTGGAGCGCATCGCCAACTCGTTCAGCGGCGTCGAGAAGAGCTACGCCATCCAGGCCGGGCGCGAGGTGCGCATCATGGTGGAGCATCACCGCATCGACGACGCGCGCGCACAGGGCCTGGCGGGCGACATCGCGCGGCGCATCGAGAAGGAGTTGCAGTACCCCGGCCAGATTCGCGTCACGGTGATCCGTGAGACGCGGGCCGTGGATTACGCGAAGTAGCCACAAGCTTCATCACGCGAAGCACGCGGGCCGCACCAGCGGTCCGTCGGATCCTGAAAGCAACACACCCGCCACCGTGCGGCGGCCTGTTGGGACCGCGCTCGGGGCCTTCCATCTGGTGTCCGGCCACACGCGGGGCGCCGGCTCCACGAAAGAGACCGCCGTGACCAACCTACTGTTCATCGCCGACGTCATCGGTTCACCGGGCCGCGACGTGCTGCACGGGCTGCTGCCCGAACTCAAGCGCCGCCACGACATCCATCTGGTGATCTGCAACTGCGAGAACTCGGCCGCGGGCTTCGGCGTCACCAAGGACGTCGCCCGCGAGCTGTTCGCCGTGGGCTGCGACGTGCTCACGGGCGGCAATCACCTGTGGGACAAGAAGGACGCCATCGAGTACATCGGCGACGAACCGCGCCTGGTGCGGCCCGCGAACCTGCCGCCCGGCACGCCGGGCGAGGGCTTCCGCGTGTTCAAGGCCAGCAATGGTGCGTCGATCGGCGTGGTGAACCTGCTGGGTCGTGTGTTCATGCGCGAGGCGGACTGCCCGTTCCGTACCATGGACGCCGGCTTGGAGACGTGGGCCAAGCAGACGCGCAACATCTTCGTGGACTTCCACGCCGAGACCACGGCCGAGAAGATCGCGTTGGGCTGGCACCTGGACGGCCGCGTCTCGGCGGTGATCGGCACGCATACGCACGTGCAGACCGCCGACGACCGCATTCTACCCGGCGGCACTGCCTGCTTGACGGACGCCGGCATGACCGGCGGCTTCGAGAGCGTGATCGGCATGGACCGCACGGCGGCGCTGCGGCGCTTCCTCACGCTCATGCCCGAGCGGCTCACGCCGGCCACGGGCGACCTGCGGCTGAATGCCGTGCTGCTCTCAGTCGATGAGGCCACGGGCAAGACGCAGAAGATCCAGCGCCTGCAGATCCCGTTCACGCGTGCCACGGCCGAGAACTCGCGTCCCGACGCCGGCGGCGCCCGACTGCTCACGGGTGCCGAGCCCGCCGAGGCCACGCGCATCGAAGCGAAGATCCGCGCGCGCGTGCTGATCGATGCAGGTATCACGCCCAGACTGGCGCTGGTGTCGGTGGGCGAGGACCCCGCGTCGCAGGTGTACTTGAAGAAGAAGCACGAGGCCTGTGCGGATGCCGGTATCGAAGTCGAGCGCGTGCAGTTCCCGGCCGGCAGCACCACTGAGGAGATCGTGAAGCGCGTGCGCCAGCTGGGCGCGGACCCCAGCGTGCACGGCATCCTCGTCCAGCTTCCGCTGGCGGCCCCCGCCAAAGACGACGCCGTGCTCGATGCGATCCCGCCCATCAAGGACGTCGACGGCTTTCATCCCGAGAACGCGGGCCGACTCGCCGTGGGCCTGCCGTGCTTCATACCGGCCACGCCGTTCGGCGTGCTGCGATTGCTGCAGCACTACGAGATCCCGATCAAGGGCAAGCACGCGGTGGTGCTGGGCCGCAGCCACATCGTGGGCCGCCCCATGGCTACGCTGTTGAGCAGCAAGCCCCAGGACATGACGGTGACCATCGGGCATTCGGGCAGCAAGGTGTCGGAGCTCATGGCGCTGTCGCGCCAGGCCGACGTGCTGGTGGCCGCCGTGGGCAAGCGCCACATGGTGACGGCCGACTGGGTGAAGCCCGGCGCCGTGGTGATCGACGTGGGCATCCACCGCGATCCGCCCGCACCCGGCAGCACCAAGTCGCGCATCACGGGCGACGTCGAGTTCGAGTCCGTGCGCCACATCGCCAGTGCGATCACGCCCGTGCCGGGCGGCGTCGGCCCGATGACCGTGGCGCTGGTCGTGCTCTCCACCATCATCGCCGCCGAGCGTCAGTCGGCGACCGTGAAGGTCTAGCCCGCCCTATTCATGAACCGTGAGCCGAAAGGGACGGATGTCCGTGAAGCGCAAGGAGATGGTATGGCCTGCGACGCAGTCGTGTTGATGACACTACGAGGAGCAGGCCATGCCAGCTCCGCAGCGATTCATGGGCAGCCGGCCCTTGCAGGCCACGGGCTCATGAATAGGGCGGGCTAACGCTTGGCCACCGCACCCGCACCGGAAGACCGGGTCCTCTCGGTCGGGGAACTCACGCGCTCGATCAAGGACCTCTTGAGCGGGTCGTTCCCCGGCGTGTGGGTGAAGGGCGAGATCTCGAGCTACAAGGGACCGCATTCGAGCGGGCACCTGTACTTCAACCTGAAGGACCCGAACGCCACGTTGGGCTGTGCGATGTTCCGCAATGCCGCCATGAAGCTGTCGTTCACGCCCAAGGAAGGCCTCGAGGTCGAGGCGTTCGGGCTGATCGACGTGTACGAGCCGCGCGGTCAGTACCAGCTGATCATCAAGCAGATGCGGCCCGCGGGCATCGGCGCGCTGCTGGCGCAGTTGGAGGAGCTCAAGCGCCGGCTCGCGGCCGAAGGCCTGTTCGACGCCGCGCGCAAGCAGCCTCTGCCGAAGTACCCGGGCACGATCGGCGTGGTGACCTCACCGGTGGGTGCCGCGGTGAAGGACATCGTCACCGTGCTGCGCGCGCGCTGGCCGGGTGTGCGCATCGTGCTGGCGCCGGTGAAGGTGCAGGGGGAGGGCTCGGCGCTCGAGATCGCCGCGGCCATCCAGCGCTTCGACCGCTGGGGCGAGGCCGATCTGCTCATTGTCGGCCGCGGTGGTGGCAGCATCGAGGACCTGTGGGCGTTCAACGAGGAACCGGTGGTGCGTGCCATCGCCGGTGCGCGCACGCCCATCATCTCGGCCGTGGGGCACGAGGTCGACACCACGCTGGCCGACTTCGCCGCGGACGTGCGCGCGGCCACGCCCAGCAACGCCGCCGAGCTCGCGGTGCGCGACGGCCGCGAGACGCGGCATCGCATCGACGCGCTCACGCAGCGCATCGGCGCGCGGGTGCGCAACAAGCTCGAACGACTACGCCGAGAACTCACCGGAATGCTCAAGCAGCACGGCTTCCGCCGCGTGCACGACCTGTTCGCGCACTGGCAGCAGCGCACCGACGACCTGCGCGACCGGCTGGACGCCGGCGTGCGCGGGCTGTTCGCCGCGGCGCGCGAACGGCTGCAGCGCGCGCGCACGGCGTACGGGTTCCGCGAAGCGCTGCCGCGCCGGCTGGCCGAGGCGCGGCTGACGTTACAACGCTCGCGGGGCTCGCTGGACGATGCGATCGTCGCGCGGGTGCTGGACCGCCGCCGGCACGCACTGGCGCTGGCCGACCAGTTGCGGGCATTGTCCCCCAAGTCGGTGCTCGAGCGCGGCTACGCGCTGGTGCGCGGGCCCGACGGCAAGTTCGTGCGCAGCGCCGAGGCGCTCGCGACCGGCAGCTCGGTGACATTGGAGTTCGCGCGCGGCGAGGCCGACGCGACCGTGACGACGATCCGCAAGGGAGGGGACGATGGCCAAGGCCAAAGCCGACGCCGGAAGCAGTGACGGCACGCCGCTCGACTTCGAGGCGAGCATGAAGCGCCTGGAGACGATCGTGGAAGAACTGGAGGGCGGCGAGCTGTCGCTCGAGGACTCGATCGCGCGCTACGAAGAGGGCATCAAGCTGTCGCGCCGTCTCACCACGGTGCTCGACGAATCCGAGAAGCGCATCGAGCGCCTGGTGGAACGCGCGGGCGAGGAGCTCACGACCGAGCCCATGGAACTCTCGAGCCGCGGCGAGCAGGCGTCGTCCGGTGGCCGCGCCACGCCCACGCAGGACGAGCTGCCCTTCTGATGGCCACTGCCAGCAAGGCCGGCTTCGTGCCCGGGTTCGAACCGCTGCGCGAGGCGTTCGAGCTGCGCCTGGCGCGCGTGCTGCGCGAGCGCGCCGACGGCCCCGGCCGCGTGGGACAGGCGGTGCGCTACGCCGCGCTGTCGCCCGGCAAGCGCGTGCGGCCACTGTTCGTGATGGCCGCGTGCGAGGCCGTGGGCGGCCCGTGGAAGCGCGCGCTGCCGGCGGCCGTGGCGGTGGAGTGCGTGCACGCGTTCTCGCTGGTGCACGACGACCTGCCGGCGATGGA
>JBEBGT010000641.1:0-1951 GCA_040081365.1 Candidatus Eiseniibacteriota bacterium
CCGTGCGATGGAAACGCTACACATATTCTGGAGTGTCGGCTCAGGCGATGTCAACCTTGAGTTGCGAGTGCCGAGCCCGATGCCTGCTCGAAGACGTGCATTCGATGCAGGCTCGCGCGCAGGGATTCACGGCAGCGTGCGACGGTGTGTGCCGGCATACGCCGAAGTTCGCTGGCGCCTTCCCGAGAGAGCAACGCAACCGTCGTGCCACGACGCCCACTCCCCCATGCCGCGCGGCACGGGCGCGCCACGTGCGGACATGAGCGCGGTCGCGCGCCGGGCGCCACGCTCGCCAGTGCGCGCTCGAACGCAGCACGCAAGACGCGCGCCGCGTTCCGCAACGACCACCGGTCGAGCCAGTCGCGCTTGTCCTGCCACGCGGGTACCGGCTCCAACCGCGAACGCAACTCAGTGACGTCTGGCCGCGGTATGGGACGAGTGGTCGAAAAACGATCCGCGACCGAGGCGGCCGGCCTTCAGTGGGCCACCGGCACCCGGCCACCGGCGAGCACGCGCAACAGTTCGTGCGCCTCGTGGTCCTGCTCGGGGAACGGGCTCGCGCTCAACGCGCGCTGCAGATCCGCGCGTGCGAACGCCGTGTCGCGGAATGCCGGATCCAACGCGCGCAGGAAGCCCACGGCGCGCAGCGAGTACGCATCGACGCTCGGGCCGCGGATCGCGTCGGCGTCATGAGCTGCGGCCAGCGGCAGCGTCTCGAGCCGGCGCGCGAGCACGTACACGCGCTCGGCTCCGGCGCGGGCCCGCGTGCGCACCGCCGGATCGAGCGGCTGGCACAGGATGAGCGCGGCACGCGCCACGTCCTGGTGGAGCGTGCGGCGGAGCGACCGCTCGAAGCTCGTGAGCGCGTAGGCCCGGAAGTACGCGGCCGTGTCGGTCGCCGTGACCGCGGCGAGTGCGGCCGTGAGCAGCGTGTCGAGTGGCACGGCGCTGCCGCGCGGCCGCAGCCACTTGGCGCGCCCCATGGGGAACGTCTCGTAGCGCAGCACGTAGGAATCGTCCTTGGTGCCGGTCACGAGCACGGGGCGTTGGTTCACGAGTGCGTCGGCCCAACCCAGGTTGCGGCTGCCCGGGAACCCACCGTAGCGGTCATCCCCGCGCTCGAGGAACGGCGCCCGCCGGAAGCCCACGCGCGTGGACGCGTACAGCGATTCGCTCGGCGCTGCGCTCGCTCGCACCACGCTGGCGGCGGGGAGCGCCACCACTCCCTGCTGCGCCAGCTTCACCGCGAATGCGCTGGCCGCCGCGGGGTCCGCGAACTCGCCGCGGGCATCGCTGAGTACTGCAGCCGTGGTTGCGAGCGACAGTGCCGACAAGTCGTCCTGCGTGAGCACGTCCACCGTGCCGTCCGGCCGCGGCACCGACCAGCCCTCGAGCACGCGCCCACCCGCGAGCTCGATGCGCTGCGCGCGCGTGAAGTCCGGCAGCAATCCGGGTGCGCGCTTCCGCCATTGGCGTACGTACCACGGGTAACTCAGTAGCTCCTGATCGATCACCGTGACGTCGGGCCGCAGGTGTTCCACGCGCTGCAGGTAGGCGAGCGCGTTGTGTTCGATGTCGCCGCGCGTGAACAGCACCGCGCGTGCGGGCAGCGCGGCCAGCAACGCGCGGCCATACGAGTCGACGAACGTGTTGCCGCGCTCGCTGGCTTCGGGGAGGCGGACGCGCGCGACGAGCATCAACCCGAGCACCGCCATGCCCATCACGCCCCAGCGCAGCGGGCCGCGCGCGAGCCCGAGCAGTGCAGCCATGCCGAGCCCGGCCACGAACGCCAGCACCAGCACCGGCAGCAGGTGGAAGCGCTCGACCACGCCCTGCAGCACGGGCACACCCGACTCGAACCCGATGCGCGTGAAGAACCACAGCTGCAGCACGGCATAGGCGGCGAGCGTGGCCGCCAGCGCGCGCTGCCGCCGCAGCAGCACGAACGCCC
>JBEBGT010000642.1:0-1950 GCA_040081365.1 Candidatus Eiseniibacteriota bacterium
CCGGGACACCGTCGTGGGGCTGGCCGCCAGCCGCCGGACACCCTATGTGGTGGCCGCCGTGGCCCATGCCAAGGCGCTCGGCGCACGCACGGTGTACGTCACCTGCACGCCGCGCGAGGAGTTCGGGCTGCACGTGGACGTGGCGATCTGCCCGGTGGTGGGGCCCGAGGTGCTCATGGGCAGCACGCGCATGAAGGCGGGCACCGCGCAGAAGCTGGTGTGCAACATGCTCAGCACCGCGGCGTTCCTGCGCGTCGGCAAGGCGTACGAGAACATGATGGTCGACCTGCTCGCCAACTCGCAGAAGCTGGTCGAACGCAGCCGGCGCACGGTGATGACCGCCACCGGCTGTGATTACGCACAGGCGGCGCACGCGATCGAGGCGGCGGGCAAGAGCGTGAAGGTGGCGATCGTCATGCTCAAGCGCTCGTGCTCGCGGGAAGAGGCCGAACGCCGACTGCGGGATGCCGACGGGTTCGTGCGAGCCGCGCTCAGTGAGTCACGCAGCCGATGATGCGACGCCTCCGGCGCTTGGGGCCGATCGCGGCCGTCGTACTGCTGGCGCTGGCGGCCGTTCTGGCCGGCGCGTGCGCGCGCAGCCCCAAGAAGCAGCAGGTCGTGTTCTGGATCACGTGGCCCATCGACGCGGTCCGGCCGATCGAGCAGCGCTACGAGGCGCTGCACAAGGACATCAACGTCAAGCTGGTGGTGATGCCGTGGGAGGGACTGCGCGACAGCCTCGCCGCCGCGCTCGCCGCCGGCAACCCGCCCGATCTGTGCCAGATGCACAGCACCGACCTGCCGCCGTTCTTGTCGGGCAGCTCGCTGTCCGACTGGAGCGCGGGCGTGGCGGACCTGCGGCCCGCACTGCGCGGCTGGCCCATGGTCATGGTCGGCGACGCCATCTACGGCCTGCCGTGGCTGCTGCGCACGCAGGTGCTGTACTGGAATCGCGATCTGTTCTTCCGCGCCAAGCTCGGGCCGGCGCGCGGGCCGCAGACGTGGGACGAACTGCGCCAGGCCGCGACCGCCATCCAGCGCCTGCGCGACGGCGTGCATGGCTATGGTCTCGCGGTCACGGATTCCGGCGCCACGTTCCGCGCCGTGCTGCCGTACCTGCTCAGCAACGGCGGCTCGCTCATGACCGAGGAGTTCGATTCGTCGCGCGTCGACAGCCCCGAGAACCTGCAGGCGCTGGAGTTCGTGCAGTCGCTGCGCCCGTCCACGCTGCTCGCGAGCGACGATTCGCTGGCGCGCGAGTTCGAGGCCGGCCGCTTGGGGCTGCTGCTCGCCGGCTCCGAGCTGGGCGTGCGATTGCAGCGTTCGGGGCGCGGGCCGCGCTACGGCGTGGAACTGGTGCCGCGCCCCGCGCCAGAGCGCGGCGCGCGCACCGCGCTGGCCGCCGGTGAGGTGCTGGTGAGTTTCACGAACTCGCACCACAAGGAGGATGCGCTCCGGCTGGCGCGCTTCCTGGTGCAGGACGACAACGCGCTCGCGCTCGCCACGCTCATCCAGTTCATGCAGCCGGCCAGCGTCACGGCCGACACCGCGGCGTGGTACCGCACGCGCCCCGAACAGCAGATCATGTTCCGTCAGCTCGCCTCCGTGGCCTACCTGCCCCAGCACCGCGACTGGGCGGCCATGCACCGCGTGCTCGCCAACGAGTTCGGTGCCGCGATCGGCGGCTGGCGCGGGGCGCGTGCCGCGCTCGCGGTGGCCGACACGTTCGTGGCCCGGCGGTTGGAATCGCGCTGAATGACTCTGGTACTCCTTCCCGGGTTCGCACCGGCTGCCGCGACTCTCATCCTGACTCCGGAGACTCTTCATGGCGCGTGATGCACTGACTCCCATTCGCGAGTACCGCTCGCGCAACGAGCGGCTCATCGTGGGACTCATGACCGGAACGTCGGCCGATGCGGTCGATGCCGTGCTCATGCGCCTGAAGGGTGA
>JBEBGT010000643.1:0-1945 GCA_040081365.1 Candidatus Eiseniibacteriota bacterium
GCCGTCGTCGTTGGTGAGGAGGATGCGCATCAGGTGTCCTTGGGTCGGGGGCGCGGCTCGAACGTGAGGCGGACCATCATGGCCACGATGCGCGGCACGTCGCGCGTGGGGCTCAGGTGACTGGTCTCGTCTCCGTACACGGTGGGGATGCCGACGTGCGCTACCTTGAAGCCGAGCCGTGCCGCACGCACCGCCATCTCGGTCTCGACCTCGTAGCGGCTGGCCTGCACGGGGGTGCGGCGCAGCACGTCGCGCCGGTAGAGCCGGTAACCGCACTGGCTGTCGGCGATCGGCTGCCCGGCGATGGCCGAGCACCAGACAGATGAGAAGCGGTTGGCGAAGCGCCGCGCCGGCGGCATGTTCGGGGTGATCTCGCGCTGGCCCAGCACCAGGTCCGCCCCCGCCTCGGCGGCCGCCACGAACGCGGGCAGGCAGGCGGGCGGGTGTTGGCCATCGGCATCGAGCGTGGCCACGGCATCGAAGTCACGCAGCAGCTCGAAACCCGCGAGCAGCGCATGGCCCTTGCCGCGATTACCCGCGAACGAGTGCACCTGCACGCCGAACTGCCGCGCGACTTGGGCGGTGCCGTCGCGCGAGCCGTCGTCCACCACGAGCACATGCGGCTTGGAGGGCAGTGCGGCCAGCCCGAGCAGCACCTCGCCGAGATGGGCGGCGGCCTGGTAGGCCGGGACCAGTACTGCCACGTTCAGCGCGGTGTGGAGAGCGCTCGTGGATGGGCCCGTCGACGCGCTCAAGGCGGCTCCGTGCGGTGGGGCTCGAGTCTGGGTCCGGGTTCCCGGGATGGGCGGGTGAGGTACCGGAACCGAGTGAAATGGTCGGGGCGACTGGATTTGAACCAGCGACCCCCTGCACCCCATGCAGGTGCGCTACCGAGCTGCGCTACGCCCCGACCGGTACTGGGGTCCGCCTGTACAACAGCACAAGCGGCTGCAAGATAGCCGCGAACCCCACACCGCGCAAGCGCACCGCGGCCCGCGCTCAGCGCCCGCCGGCGGGCACGGCCTCGCGCTGGCGCAGTTTCGCGGACAGCGCGCGCAGCTCCTCCTTGACCTCGATCAGCACCAGCTTGCGGTCGGCCTCGCTGAACGACAGCTCGACCTGCGGCTCGTCGAGCTTGCGCTCGTCCAAGAGCGTGCGCCGCGCGCCGGCGATGGTGTAGCGCCGGTCGTAGAGCAGCTCCTTGATGCGCAGCAGCATGCGCACTTCCTCGGGCCGGTACATGCGGTTGCCGGCGCGGTTCTTCTTGGGGCGCAGCATGCTGAACTGCGTCTCCCAGTAGCGCAGCACGTGCGGCTTCACGTCGAGCATCTCGCTCACTTCACTGATCGAGCGGTACAGCTTGCTCTCCGGTTCCTGGACGGTCTTGCGGATCGCCACGGTGTTCCCTCCCCGTCACGCCGGCCGCCCGTGCCTGGGGGCTGCCGCCGTCTAGGCCTCGCGCTTCAGGTCGCGCGTCATGAGTGCCATCAGCGCGCTCATGGGATCCCGTCCCTCGAACAGCGCGCACACCTGTTCCGTGATCGGCAGTTCCACGCCGCGCTGCCGACCGAGGTCGCGCGCCGCGCGTGCCGTCGTGACTCCCTCGGCCACCATCACCATGGAGGCGAGGACCTGCTCCAGCGATTCCCCGCGCCCGAGCCGTTCCCCCACGTGCCGATTGCGGCTGTGGCGGCTCATCGCGGTGGCGATCAGATCGCCCATGCCCGTGAGACCCGAGAACGTCTCGCGCCTGGCTCCCATGACCTCGCCGAGGCGTGACATCTCGGCCAGCCCACGCGTGAGCAGCGCACCTTTCGTGTTGTCGCCGAACCCGAGGCCGTCGCACACGCCCGCGGCGATCGCGATCACGTTCTTGAGCGCGCCACCGTATTCGCAGCCGACGACATCGTCGTTCGTGTACACCCGGAACCGCGGCGTGGAGCAC
>JBEBGT010000153.1:0-7498 GCA_040081365.1 Candidatus Eiseniibacteriota bacterium
TCTCGACGCACCCCGACATCGCGCGCGTCTGGACCACCAGCACGCCGACCTTCGCCTCCGTGACGCTTCTGCACGTGCGCCACCAGAGCCGCTTCACGCGGCTGGGCCGGCGCGGGTCAGCGCGGAACCTCCGGATCCCTTTCCCAGGAGAGAAGCGACGCATGAACGGCAATAGCCCCCGGGTGTTCGTGACTGGTGCGGGAGTCGTCTCGCCGGTCGGGAACAATGTCGAGGACTGCTGGCGGAATCTGGTCGACGGGAAGTCCGGCGCTGGCCCCATCACACGCTTCGACGCGTCCGATTACGAGACGCGATTCGCGTGCGAGGTCAAGGACTTCACGTTCGAGGGGATCATCGACCGCAAGGACGCCAAGCGGATGGACCGCTTCGTCCAGTTCGCGGTCGTGGCTTCGCACGAGGCGCTGCGATCGGCCGGGCTCCTGGAGAACATCCCGGACCCCGAGCGGATCGGCGTCATCGTGGGCAGCGGCATCGGTGGCATGGAGACGTTCGAGGAACAGCATTCGAACCTCATCCAGAAGGGCCACCGCCGCGTCAGCCCGTTCTTCATCCCCATGATGATCTCGGACATGGCGGCAGGGCAGGTGTCGATCACGTTCGGCCTGAAGGGCCCGAACTACGGCACGGTGTCCGCCTGCGCCTCTGGCGCGAATGCCATCGGCGAGGCGCTGCGAATGCTGCGCGCCGGCGATGCCGACATCATCCTCTGCGGCGGTGCGGAAGCGACCATCACCCCCATGGCGGTGGCCGGGTTCGGCAACATGCGTGCACTTTCCACACGAAATGACGATCCCCAGCATGCGAGCCGTCCGTTCGACGTTGGACGCGATGGGTTCGTGATCGGCGAGGGAGCCGGGATGCTCGTGCTCGAGACGGAGGCCCACGCCAAGGCGCGTGGTGCGACTCTGATCTGCGAGCTCGCGGGCTACGGCGCCTCGGGCGATGCCTACCATATGACGTCCCCGTGTGTGGACGGCGACGGCGCAGCGCGTGCCATGAAGCGCGCGCTCGCCGATGCCGCCCTGCCCCTGGACGAGGTGGGATACATCAACGCCCATGGCACTTCCACGCCGGCCGGGGACCCCATCGAGATCACGGCGGTCAAAACGGTCTTCGGAGACCACGCCCGCAAGCTCTGGATGGGTTCCACCAAGTCCATGACCGGACACCTGCTCGGTGCCGCCGGCGGTCTCGAGGCCGTCGTGTGCGCGCTCGCCCTGCAGCGGGGGGTCGTCCCACCGACCATCAATCTCGAAACACCGGATCCCCAATGCGATCTCGATCTGGTTCCGAACACGGCCCGGAACGCGAAGTTGAAGGCCGTCCTGTCGAACTCATTCGGGTTCGGCGGGCACAACGTCTCACTGGCGATGAAGCCCGTATCGTAAGAGGACGCAGCCGTCGTCGTGGCGGTCGCGGACGCCGGCGCGGTACGCGCCCGGCGGCCGAGGCCCCGGCGCCCAGGAAGTCCTTCTGGAGCTGGCTCACCGGGCTGTTCGGCGGTGGCGCCAGGCCGGCGCCGTCGAAGGAACAGGCGTTGGGTGCGCAGGAGGCCCGCGTCCTGGCGGAGTTCTGCAAGCACTACGGCATCCCGTTCCGCGACCTCGGCCTGCTCAAGCTGGCGCTCACGCACCGCTCCTACCTCAGCGTCACGGGGCAGGGGCCGCGCGAGTCGAACGAACGCCTGGAGTTCTTGGGCGACTCCGTGCTCGGCCTGGTGACGAGCGAGTTCCTGTATCGCCGGCACCCCGACGAACACGAGGGCCAGCTCACCAAGACCAAGTCGCTGCTCGTGTCGAAGGCGATCCTGTCGCGGCGGGCACTGCGCATGGGGCTCGGCCGGTTCGTGCTCATGAGCCACTCCGAGGTGGAGTCGGGCGGCCGCCAGCGGCTGTCGATCCTCGCCGACGCGTTCGAGTCGGTGCTGGGAGCGATCTACCTGGATCAGGGCTTCGAGGCGGCGCGGACGTTCATCACGCAGCACCTGCTCTCGGAATCCGACGCCATCTCGTCCGACAAGCGCCACACCAACTACAAGAGCCATCTTCAGGAGTACGTACAGAACTCGTTCCGCACGCACCCGGTGTACCGCATCCGCAGCGAGTTCGGGCCGGATCACTCGAAGCACTTCATGGTCGAGGTCATGGTCGGCAAGCGCACGCTGGGGGAGGGGCGCGGGCACAACAAGAAGGAGGCCGAACAGGCCGCCGCGCGCGACGCACTCGAGAAAGTCGAGAAGCTGCGTCGTCAGGTACGCGACGACGTCGATCAGGATGACGACGCGCCGGAGACCCGCGAGCATGGCGAACGTTCCTCCAACGAGCGATCCGCGGGTGAGCGTGAGCCCCGGCGCGGCCGGGAACGTGATCGCGAGCGCAAGCGGGACCCTCGTGACCCGCGTCCGGACCGTGGACGCGGGCGGAGCGAGCCCTTGGCCGCGCTGCCGTCCAGTGCTCCGGAGCCCCCGGCGCGTGACGACGTGGAGGACGATGAGGAGGCGGGGGATGACGCCGCGGGATCCCGCCGCCGGCGCCGCAGCCGTCGTGGTGGCCGTGGCCGCCATGCCGGGGCGCGTGACGGCATCTCGGATACCGCCACGCCACCCGCTGCGCCCGAGGACGACGCGGACGGCCGGGATGACGATGAGCGCAGCGAGTCGCCTCGGTACGAACGCGATGAGCCACGTCACGAGCCCAAGCGCGTGCACGCGCGCGACGATGACGACGATGACGACGACGATGAGGATGACGACGAGCTTCCGCTCGCGCGTCCCGCCGTCGAGGACGACGAGGCGGACGACTTCACCGAGGCCGTGCGCGCCGAAGGGCGCGAGCGGTCGCGGACCGAGTCGGTCCGTGGCCCGGACCGGGAGTCGCCGCGCACGGTGCCTCCGGCGAGTGTGCGTGCGGACGTCGAGGACGATGTCGATGTCGAGGATGACGCGAGACCCGGGCCGCCGGTTCCTCTGCGTCCGGCGGCACCCGCACCGGTCAGCTTCGGCCGCGGCAAGCGCCGTGCGAGCGCGAGCGGACCGGTGGCGCCCGCGGCGGCCAAGCCCGGACCCGCACCCGGGCCGGTCGAGGTGACGGAGCCACGCCGCCACGAATCGTTCGCGCCCGAGCCCGTGCGTGACACCGAGGCCGCCGCGAGGCCGCCGGTGATCGACGTGCCTGCGGCCGAGCCCGATGCCGAGGAGGAGACCGAAGCCGAACGCGATGCTCGCATCGAGGAGATGGAGCGTGCGCTCGACAACTTCGGGCGCCGCAAGTCGACGAACCATGGACGGCGCCGCCGCTGAAGTCGGGCGAACGCCGCATCGCGCTTCACCGCCGCGCCGCCGGACACCCATCGTCCGCGGCGCGGCGTGTTACTGTGGAGTCCTCATGTGGCCCTTGATCCTGTCGCTCACGCTCGCCCTCCCGGTTGGCGCGGTACCGGTGCCGCTGGCGGCCCGGGCCGCACGCGGCAAGCCCGCGCCGGCACGAGCGGTGCCCGCCGCCCGCGTGCCGGCGCCCGCGGTCGATACCACGGCTGGCCGATACGCGAGCCAAGAGGCCCTGTCGCGCTACCTGGCGGCCCGGCTGCTCGAGCAGGGTGGCAAGCTCACCGAGGCACTCGGGGAATACTACCGCGCCCTGAGCCTCGATCCGCGCTCGACCGACCTGCTCGTGCGCATCAGCCAGCTGTGCGCGCACCTCGGCGATCCCGCGCGCTCGCTCGAGTTCGCCGAGCGGGCCCTGGCGCGCGACCCCGACGACTGGCGTGCGCTGTGGCTGCAGGGAGCCGCGCGCTTCAGTACCGGACGCGCAGCCGATGCGCTGGCGCCGCTCGAGCGGGCATGCGAGCTGGATTCCACGCAGGCCGAGGTGCTCCGCACCACGGCACGTGTGGCGGAGTCGCTCAAGCGCATGGACGTGGCGGAGCGGGCGTGGCGCCGACTCGTGTGGGTCGACGAGGACGATGGCGAGGCGTGGTTCCAGATCGCCGCCACCGCGGCGCGGCGCGGTGACTTCCGGGACGCCGACGCCTCGCTCGAGCGCGCCATGGACCTGAACCCGACACGGCCCGGCATGCTGTTCATGCAGGCGTGGGTGAAGGAGAACCTCGGCCAGTTGCCGTTCGCGATCGAGATGTACCAGCACCATCTGGAAGTGCACCCGGAGGATATCGGCACGCGTCGCCGGCTCATCGCGCTGTTCGTGCGCACCGATCGGCTGTCCGACGCGCTCGCCGAGGCGAAGCGCGTGGCCGAATCCGATCCGCGCGATGGTGAGTCGCTGCAGATCCTGGCCGACCTGGCGCTCAAGTCGAAGCGTCCCGCCGAAGCCGACAAGGCGCTCGCCCAGCTGCGTGCGCTCACCCCCGAGGACCCCGAGAACGTGGCGCGCATGGTGGTGGTGCTGGCGCGCAACGGCCGTGGCCGCGAGGGCGCCAAGCTGGCCGACGACTGGGCGGCGAAGCACCCCGATCACCTGGCCGGCCCGCTGCTCGCGGTGCGGGCCTGGTCCGCGGCGGGACAGCCCGACAGTGCGATCGCGCGCGCGCGCCGTGCCGTGGCGATCGCGCCGGATTCGCTCGAGACGCACCGGCTGCTGGCGCGCACGCTGCAGGAAGCCGGACGCTTCGTCGAGGCCGAGCGCGAGTGGCGCGCGCTGCACGACAAGCTGCCGGGTGAACCGGGCATCCTGCTGGACCTGGGCGCCTGCCGCGAGCGAGGCGGCGACATCGATGGCGCTGTTGCCGCCGGGCGCGAGGCGCTCAAGCTCGCTCCGGACTGGGCGCCGGCGCTCAACTACCTGGGCTATGTGCTCGCGGACCATGACCGCGAGTTGGGCGAGGCGCGCCGGTTGATCGAGCGCGCGTTGGGTCTGGACCCCGGCAATGGCGCGTTCGTGGATTCGTACGGCTGGGTGCTCCACCGCCTGGGCCAGCACGCCGAGGCCCGCGTCCAGCTCGAGCGCGCGGTGGCGCTCACGAACGGCGACCCCGTGGTGCGTGAGCATCTGGGTGACGTGTACCGCGCGCTCAAGCAGCCCGAGCTGGCGCGCGAGCAGTACCGGCTCGGTCAGGCCGCGAACGGCGAGAACGTGCGCCGCATCTCGGACAAGTTGCGCGCGCTGCGCTAGCACGGCCGCGCTCCTCACCACTCCTTGTCTTGCCCTCGGCGGGGGTGTGCGCGCACACTCGAGACCGCACGCTCCGCCCGGCCCGCCCCGGCGCCCGACGAACGCTCACCGAATGGCGTAACCCGTTGTCCCGCTTTGGTTCGCCAGCCTGTACCCGCTCTGGACTGGTTTCCTCACCTGCCCTTGACGTTCGTGGAACCACGAACCCGTCGCGGGGTATGAACCGGTAAGTGAGGTCCCGCTTGGCCCCTGATCGAGACCCTCTGCCGCCGCACATCGTGAGCTTGTCCGACGAGGACCTCATGGGGCGCGTCGCCGAGGATGACGAACGAGCATTCACTGAACTCGTACGCCGGTTCCAGGGGCGAGTGGGTAACCTCATCAGTCGAGTGCTGAACGATCGCGAGAACACCGACGACCTCGCGCAGGAAGTCTTCGTGCGCGTGTTCGTCCACCGCCGCAACTACCGGCGGGGGTCCAAGTTCTCGACCTGGGTCTTCACGATCGCGGCGAATCTCGCCAAGAACGAGATCCGCCGCCGGGTGAGGCGCCGCAACTGGTTCTCGCTCGATGCACTCACCGAGGTCTTGTCGGACAGCCTGCCGCAGCTCGCGGATCCCACCGAGAGCCGCGAGGCCGGCATGGAACGCGAACAGTTGCAGGGGGCCGTGGGGCGCGCCATCGCCACCGTGCCCGAGAAGTACCGCTTGGCGCTGGTACTCCGTGACATCGAAGGACTCGCATACGAGGAGATCGCCGAAGTGCTCGGCCTGCCGGGCGGGACGGTTCGATCACGCATCAACCGGGCTCGCAGCATGCTGCAGCGCAAGCTCCAACCGCTACTTCGAAAGCAGGATGCTCCATGAATCGTTGTGACCAGGGTCGGCGGCTGTTCGGGGCCTACTGGGATGACGAGGTGACGCAGGCCGAGCGCGAATGGCTCGAGTCGCACCTCGCGGGTTGCTCCGGCTGCCGTCAGCAGTACGAACAGTTCGCACGCACGCTCGAGACCGTGGGCTCGCTGCCCCGCACCGACACCGCCAGTGACCTGCCTGAGCGCGCGCTCGCGGCGGCACGCCGTGCGGCCGCGGTGCCGGATCGTGTCGCGGTCGCGCCGGCGCGACCGCTGTGGGTGCCCGTGACGGCTGCTGCGGCCGTGCTCGTGCTCGCAGCTGCCACGTTGCTGCCGCTCATCGGTGGCCAGGGTGGCCAGGGTGGCACGCGTGGCCGCATGGCGCTCGGCGAGAAGCCGGTCGCCGAGCCGTACCTCCTGCACAGGTCGTCGGAGCCGCTGGCGGCATCCACACCGGCCGCGCCGGTGAGCACGCTCGCCGACTCGTTGTTCGATCACTCCGAGGACGTCGAGTTCATCCTCGACCCGGTCGTGCTGCAGCGCGGCCGCGCCCAGGCGGTGTCGAACCTGCCCGCCGGCGTGCAGGGCGAGCAGACGGTGATTTCGTTCTGAGCGAGCCCATGTCCGGCATGAACCGCGTCTCACGCCCCGTGCCCACGGCATGGGGCGTGCGCGCGTTCAGCCGGGTGCTGCTGACCGCGCTGCTCGCATGCCCGTTGCTGGCGGCGGCCGTGTCGGCCGTACGGGCGCAATCGACGCTGTCGGCGATCGAAGCCGATGTCGACCGCCTGTCGAGGCGCGCGCGGCCGTGCGTCGTCACGATCATCGCGCAGCGCAACATCAGCAAGTCGGGCCAGCCGCGCCGCACGCACAACCGCGTCGGTTCCGGTGTGGCGGTGTCGGCCGGAGGCGTGCTCACCACCGCGAGCGTGGTGGTGGGCGCCGACCGCGTGTTCGTGATCACCGAGAACCACCTGCAGGTCGAGGCCACGATCGTGGGCATGGATCCGGTGCGCAACCTCGCACTGCTCAAGCCCGAGGGGCTGGAACTCGCCAGCCTGCCGCTCGCGTCGAGGCCGGCGGGCAGCGGCGACTGGGTGATCGCGCTGGGCAACTCCTACGGCGGTTCACCCACGCAGTCGGTGGGCACAGTCGCCATGCGGTTCCCCGACCCGGCGCAGAGCCTCGTGCAGCTCACGAACGAGGTCTACCCGGGCAACAGCGGTGGTGCGGCGCTCAACTCGCGCGGCGAACTGCTCGGGCTGGTGCAGGGTGAACTGGGTTCGCCCGAAGCTCCCGGCCGGCGTGAACGCGCGGAGCGGCGTCCGGGCGGCATGAGCTTCGCGATCCCGGTCGAGGACATCGTGCCGTTCCTGGACGGGCTCGCGAAGTACGGCCGCGTGCGGCATGGCATGTTCGGGGCCTCGACGCGCGGCGCGTTCGTGAACGGCGTCGCGAACGCCGACGAACGCATCCCGATCGGGGCGATCGTCGAGGC
>JBEBGT010000644.1:0-1941 GCA_040081365.1 Candidatus Eiseniibacteriota bacterium
CCGCCCCACCGAAGGCGCGACGGAGCGCCGCCCGCATCCGCCGCTCGCCCGCCCGAAGTGGTAGGCCAAGCGGCGGCGAAGCCCCGCCGCGCCGCCCCCGAGCGAACCACCCCGCACACAAGCAACGGTGCGGGGGTCGATACGGTGACGAGTATGTTCTCCTCGTCACCGTATCGATCCCCCCGCCCTTGCGGTGAGTCGCCGGAGATCGCCGAGGCTCGAAGCGCTGCGCCAGCCGCGAAGCCCAACCGCCCATCCAGCGTCAGCAGAACGGCAAGAAGCAGAAGCGCCCTAGTCGCGACCGCCCGGATATCGCATGCCGCGGAGCTCCCGGTACAACCGCACCGCGTAGTTATCGGTCATCCCCGCGATATGATCCGTGATGCGCACGAGCTGCTCGTAGCGCGTGCCGGTGTCCGCGATCACCATCGAGCGCAGCATGCGCTGGTGGGTGCCGCGTAGCGTGTCCGGCTCCAGCAGCGCGCGCACGAAGCAGTCGAGCAGGCCCTGGATCGCCTCGGCGCCCGCCAGTTCCATCTTGAGCACGTCGCGCGCCTGATAGCATTGCTTCAAGCATGTCGCTTCCACGGCCTTGAGCTGCGCCGCATGCGGGATCGACTTGCGCAGCTCGTCGTCGAACGTGCCGTCCCGGATGCCATCGGCATGCGCCATGAACGCGTCGCACAGCTCGTGCACCAGCGTGTCGATCGCGCGGGCGCGCAGCCAGCCCGCGCGGTCCAGCTTGTCATGCCGGGCGGCGAGTTCGCGCGACGCGTCGGCATGCGTGCCACTCGCGCCCGCGAGCGGACGCACCAGTTCCAGATAGTCCTGCTCGCTCACATGCCGCAGCCGGAAGCCGTCTTCCAGGTCCAGCAGCAGGTAGGCCACGTCGTCGGCGGCCTCGGTGAGGAACGCCAGCGGATGGCGCGGCCAGTGGTTCACGCCCGGCACGCGGCGCGTGAGCCCGAGGGCCGCGGCCGAGGCTTCCCAGGCCGGCAGTTCCTGCGCCATGACGCCGTGCTTCTTCGCACTCCGCCCGCGGTCCTTGTGGCCGCCGGCATCCGAGGTGCACGGGTACTTCATGAACGCACCCAGGGTGGCGTGCGTGAGCCCCAGCCCGCCGCCACGCCACGGTTGCTCCAGCCGCGTCAGGATGCGGAACGCCTGCGCGTTGCCCTCGAAGCGCAGCAGGTCGCGCTGTTCGCGTTCGCTCAAGCCCTCGAGCAGCCCGGCGGGCGCGTGGTGCGCGAAGTACTCCTGGATCGCCTGCTCGCCCACGTGTCCGAACGGCGGATTGCCGAGGTCGTGCGCCAGGCAGGCCGCCGCCACGCAGTCGCCGATGTCGCGCGCGTCGCGCCCGGGCGGCAGGTGCGCGGCCAGCCGCTGGCCCACGAGCGTGCCCAGCGAGCGCCCGATCGTGGCCACCTCGAGGCTGTGCGTGAGGCGCGAGTGCACGTGGTCGTCGACCGGCAGCGGGAACACCTGCGTCTTGTCGGCGAGGCGGCGGAACGGACCCGAGAACAGAATGCGGTCGTGGTCACGCTGGAACGGCGAGCGCGCGTCCGTCGGCACGCCGGTGGCCGCGCCGGCCCACCGCGAGCCGGAGCCGCGCGAGCTCAAGGCCCGCTGGACCTCGTACCTCCCCGACACGCGGCTCAACACCACGGCGCAGCGCGAGGCGATCGTCGACCAGTTCTTTCGGGTCGCCGATCACATCTCGATCGAGGAGCTCTTGGCCAAGGTGCGGCGCCGTCACCCCAAGGTCGGGTACGCCACCGTCTACCGCACGCTCAAGCTCCTGGTCGACGCCGGCCTGGCCAGCGAGCGGCAGTTCGGCGACGGGCAGGCCCGCTACGAGGTCGCCGGCGATCACCACGACCACCTGATCTGCGCCAAGTGCGGCCTCATCCTCGAGTTCGAGGACGACGAGATCGAGCGCCT
>JBEBGT010000645.1:0-1934 GCA_040081365.1 Candidatus Eiseniibacteriota bacterium
CCGGAGGACCTCGTCATGAACATGGGGGCGGGGCTCGGAGCGAAGGTCGAGCTCGTGGAACCGCTCGGCAACGAGACGCTCGTGCACTGGTCGAGCCCGGCGGGTCCGCTCGTGTCGCGCATCACGTCGGGCCCGGTGCCGGCGACGGGGGAATCGGCGCAGCTTGCCGCGCGTCCCGACGGCGTCCTGTTGTTCGATGCGACCACCGGCCGCGCGCTGCTGGAAGCCGCGAGCCTCGCCGCGGCGCACTGACCTCACGCCACGCGCGGATCGAGATCGCCAACGGGGCGGTTCGCTCGACGAAGCGCTCCGCAAGCCACTTCCAGCCGCCAGCCTGTCAGTGCTCCTGACCACCTGTCATCAGGGCCGCGCGTGTGAGTGCTCCCTGCGGACCCGATGACAGCACCCGATGTGTTGCACGGCAAGCGCTTGTGCGATGTAACGTGGAACGCACGTGATGGCACGGCTGATGCGCCTTACTCATGAGTGTTGGCCGCACACGCGGCCGGGAGGGGACCATGAGGATCGTGCTGGGTTTCGACGATTCACCGCACGCGCTCTCTGCGCTGCGCTGGATCACGCGCCAGAAGTGGCCTGCGAACACCGCCGTCACGGTGGTGTCCGCGGTACGCACGCCGGTCACCGCCTATGCCGAAGTGTACGCGCCGGCGGTGCCGTATCCCACGGAGCTGGTCGAGGAAGTCACGCGTCACCACGAAGAACTGTGCATGAGAGCCGAGGATGAGCTTCGCCGCGCCGGATTCCCCACGACGGTGAAGGTGCTGCCGGGAGACCCACGCGAAGCGCTGGTCGACACAGTGCGAGCCGAGAACGCCGACCTCTTGGTGGTGGGTTCGCACGGTCGGACTGGCATCTCGAAACTCATGCTGGGGAGCGTCGCCTCGCACGTGGTCGCTCACGCGCCCTGCGACGTGCTCGTGGTGAAGCGGACCACCCCCTGACCCGATCCGCCGGGAGCGGAGGCCCTCACGGGGGCCGCATGATCCAAGCGTGGCCCGATATCTCGTCCGGCTCGTCTGGGTCTGGGAGCGGTCCCCTCCGTGAGCCGCCGGGCACCTGAGCAGCCACGAGTCGCAGTCGCCGGCGCTTTCTTGCAGCGTCAGACTGGCTTCGATGCCAGGACGCGTGCCATCACTGGCGGAACGTGCCCCGGCGACTCCTCGTGGATCTCCACGCGCAGGGACGGGAAGGCGCGCAGCAGTTCTCCCGGCTCGAGCAAGTGGCGGGCGCGACGCGGGTGACCGAAGTGCTCCTGACCGGTGCGGAACGTCTCGTACACCAGCGCCCCACCGGGAGCGAGCGCACGTTCGAGCCATGGGAACAGCGGGCGGTGCAGGTAACGGATCACGACGATCGCATCGAAGCGCCGCTCGGGCTCGGCCAATGGCTCACGTTCGAGTTCGCAGATGCGCGTGGCGATCCGCACACCGTGCCGGCTCGCGAACGCCTCGGCCATCTCGAGAGCCGTGCTATCCAGATCCCAGGCCTCCACCTGCCAGCCGAGCAGCGCGAGGTGCACGGCGGCTCGGCCCGAGCCGCACGCCAGGTCGAGTGCGCGGCCCACACCGCGCGGCGGGCCCGGCAGCGCGCGCTCCAGGAACTCCGAGGGCGACCACAGCCGGGCGGCGGGAGCGTGGCTCGCGAGCCCGTCCGGATCCTGCGACAGCTCGCATGCGAGCCAGGCCACCTGTTCGTAGCCACGCTCCGCGAGTCCCGTGGCGCAGTGCCGCGCGGTGCCGGGGTCGTCGTGAACGACCAGGACGGGCACCTGCCGCGCGGGCAGTTCCATGCGGCGTGACGCCCACTCGTGCACGGGCACCTGCCCCGCACCGGCCGGGTGCCCGGCGGCGAAGCGTTCGGCCGTGCGCACGTCCAGCACGCGCAGTCCGGGGGCGCGCGCGCGCGCCGCCGCG
>JBEBGT010000646.1:0-1931 GCA_040081365.1 Candidatus Eiseniibacteriota bacterium
GATCATGACCGTGCCGCCCTCGGCGCGCGGGGCGACGGCGTACAGCACCGCGTTCTCGACCAGGGGCTGGAACAACAGGCCGGGCACCGGCACGTCGTCGAGTCCCGCGTCGATGTGCTCCACGACGCGCAGCCGTTCGCCGAAACGCACACGCTCGATGGCGAGCCACGAGCGCAGGAACTCGAGCTCGTCGGCCAGACGCGTATGCTCACGCGCGCTGGCGGTGAGCGCATGGCGGAACACGTCGGCGAGGCGCGTGGTCACGTCCTCCGCGGCGTCGGGGTTCTCGCGGATCAGCGCCGCGATGGTGTTGAGCGTGTTGAACAGGAAGTGCGGGTTGACCTGGGCACGCAGGGCGCGCAGCTCGGCGCGCTCGAGCTCGCCGCGCATGCGCTCCAGGGCCACCGCGCGGCTCACCGCCTGCCGGTAGAAGATGCGCGCGTAGATCAGGCCGCCCACCAGCAGCGAGAACGCCACCGAGAACATGCCCGAGACGATCCACGCCCGCGGCGAACCGAGGTAGCCGCGGACGAGGAAGCGGTCCACGACGGCCGACGCCACGAACGAGCCGAGGATCGCCGTACCCATGTAGATCGCGGCGTCGATGGCCCAGGTCGTGCCGCCCTCCCCGGTGCGGCGCCGCAGCCACGGGACCAGCACCGTCTCGGCGATGAGCGTGGCGCCCCGGATGATCGTCGCGTAGACGACGGACACGACGTACGCGGACTGATACGTGGCCCAGCTCCCGCCATAGAGCGTGCCGAAGAACACGCCGAACGGTACGGCCCAGAGCAGCGGGGCCAGCACCAGCTCGCGCAACAGGGCGGGCCGGCGCTTGCGAGCTCGGAGGTCGGTGGTCATGTGCCCATTGCATCGGAAAATCGCGCCGCGCGCCACGGGCCAGCCGCTGGACGGTCGGATCCGGGCGACGAACGGTCGTGGGTGGCGGCCGCCGGTGGCGTCACGGCGCCAGTCGTTCGCGCTGCCAGCGACCGCCGCGGTTCCGGCGATAGCGCAGCCGGTCGTGCAGGCGGCTCGGCCGGCCCTGCCAGAACTCGATCGCGGATGGCACCAGCCGGTAGCCGCCCCAGTGCGGCGGGCGCGGCACGTCGCGGCCCTCGAAGCGCGCCGTCACGCGGGCGAGCCGCGCGGCCAGTGCAGCCCGGTCGGGCAGCACGCGGCTCTGTGGCGAGGCCCACGCGCCCAACTGCGCGCCGCGCGGCCGGAGCGCGAAGTAGCTGTCGGCCTCGCGCGCACTCACGGGCGTGATGCGGCCTTCGATGCGCACCTGGCGCGACCGCTCGGCCCACCACAGCACCAGCGCGGCGTCCGGGTGGCGCGCCAGCTCGCGGCCCTTGGCGCTCGTGAGGTTGGTGTAGAACGTGAAGCCGCGTGCGTCGGCGTCCTTCAACAGCACCATGCGCGCCTTGGGCCGCCCGCGGGCGTCCACGGTCGCGAGCGTCATGGCGTTCGGCTCCAGGTGGCCGCATTCGAGCGCGGCGCGCAGCCAGCGGTGGAAGAGCGCCAGCGGTTCGCGCGGCGCGCGCGCTTCGAGCAATGCGGCGGCTTGGTAATCACGGCGGACACGGGCCAGGGACATGCCGGGCAGAGTAGCCCAGAGCGCGCCGGGTTAGAACTGGATGCCGAGTTGGGCGAACAGCATGTCGTCGCGCGTGCGGCCCGTGCCGAAGGGCTGGTGCTCGGTGCGCTGGAATCCGGCCTTGGCGCGCACGCCGCGCGCCAGGCGATACCCCGCCACGGTCTCCCAGCGATCCACACCGTCGTCCCAGGGGCGCACGCCGGCCGAGGTGGCGATGTCCGAGAAACGCAGCGCTTCGCCACGGAAGGCCAGCCATGCGCCGCAAGCCAGCGCCCAACGCGCTTCGCCGTACCCGCCATCGACCTCGAGATCGCCGGTCTGTCTCTTATAC
>JBEBGT010000154.1:0-7415 GCA_040081365.1 Candidatus Eiseniibacteriota bacterium
GCCTGACGCTGCCGCACTCGCTCGCGCGCGTCCGGCTGACGATCCACGCGCTCGACGGCCGAGTGGTCCGGCGGCTCCATGACGGTGCGCTACCCGGGGGAGCGCACGAACTGCGCTGGGACGGCCGCGACGATGCCGCGCGGACGCTGTCGGCCGGCGTGTACTTCTATCGGCTCGAGACCCCGGGCCACACCCTCACGCGCAAACTCGCGCTCACCCGCTAGGAGTGCCTGCCATGCGCCGGAACCACGCCGACCTGATCTCGCACACGCTCCTGGCCCTGCTGCTGATCGCAGCCTGCGTACTGGGCTGCGTTCGGACGGGGGAGGCCGCGGACCTGAGCCTCGCGCTCCCCACGCTCTCCGCGCCGCCCGGCGGCACGGTGGTGATCCGGCTCGATTTTCCGCCCGGGCTCGCAGGGCTCGACGTGTACTCCATGGACTTCTCGATGCCGCTCGATCCCGCGGTGATCCAATCCTCGAGCGTGGCCGTGGACGGCTTCCTGCAGTTCTGGGGGCCGCCCTTCACCAACGGCACAGCCTCGGTCGTCGCGGGCGCGGCCGCCGGCCTCACGCCCGTCACGAGCACGGCGACCCGGATGTGCAGCGTGTTCCTCACCGTGAAGCCCAGCGCGATCCCCGGCACGGTGATGCCCCTCACGTTCTCGGCGCTGCACTTCAACGAAGTCTCCCCGACCGTGAGCTTCACCCCGGGTAGCCTGAATGTGGTCGCGGGTGTCGACGTGCCGACGGACCGGACCGGCGGCCCGATACAACTCACCGTGCCGTGGCCGAATCCTGCGCGCCACGTGCTTCGAGCACGACTGACGCTCGCGGCTCGCGGCAACGTGCTGGTCTCGGTGCACGACCTGCAGGGGCGCCGTGTGCGCACGTTGGTCTCTGGGCTGCGTGACGCTGGGGTCCACGACCTGGCGTGGGATGGCCGGACCGACGCCGGAGGCGAGCTTTCGGCCGGGCTCTACCTCTTGCGCGCTGCGGGCCCCGGCGGCGTGCGCACGCAACGCGTGGCCTGGGTGCGCTGACAGGCGCCGGGCCGGGCGATGGACGGGAGTCCGGCTCACGCACTACCTTGGGGACCCGGCGCAAGCGCCAACGCGCCGCACCCAGGGAGGGGCCGCAGCATGCAGGACCAGCCCGAACGCATCCCGGTCGACATCTCGCCGGAGTCCGAACAGATCGCCGTGCGCATCGCGGGCCGCATCGCGAAGCTGGTCCGCGAGCGCAATGCCGAAGGCCGCCCCACCGTGCTCGGGCTCGCCACCGGCTCCACGCCCATCGGCATCTACCGCGAACTCGTCCGAATGCACCACGAGGACGGGCTCGACTTCTCGCGCGTGGTGACGTTCAACCTGGACGAGTACTACCCCATGGACCCGGGGAACCTGCACAGCTACCACCGGTTCATGTACGAGAACCTGTTCGAGCACGTGAACGTGGTGCCCGAGAACGTGCACATCCCACGCGGCGATGTGCCGCGCGGCGAGATCGAGGCGCACTGCCTGCACACCGAGCAGGCCATCCGCCGCGCGGGCGGCATCGACTTCCAGATCCTGGGCATCGGGCAGACCGGGCACGTGGGCTTCAACGAACCCGGCTCGGGCGTGACCTCGCGCACTCGGCTCGTGGTGCTGGACACCATGACGCGCCGCACCGCCGCCGCCGACTTCTTCGGCATGGAAAACGTGCCGTCGGAAGCCATCACGCTGGGCGTCGCCACGATCCTCGAGGCGCGCGAGATCGCGCTGGTGGCCATGGGCGAGCACAAGGCGGCCATCGTGAAGCGCGCCGTGGAAGGCGACATCGATCGCTCGGTGGCCGCCACCTACCTGCAGCAGCACCCGCACGCCACGGTGTACCTGGACGCCGCGGCGGCCGCCGAGTTGACGCGCGTGAAGACGCCGTGGCTCTTGGGCGAGGTCGAATGGACCCATGCGCTGGCACTGCGCGCGGTGGTCTGGCTGTCGCAGGTCACCGGGCGCTCGGTGCTCAAGCTGGACGAAGCCGACTACCGCGACCATCACATGACCGGGCTGCTGGCGCTCTATGGCTCGGCCACCGCGCTCAACGAGCTCATCTTCAACGCGCTCGGCGCCAAGGTGCGCGGGCGCGGCGAACTGCCGCACGACCAGCGCGTGATCCTGTTCTCGCCGCACCCCGACGACGACGTGATCTCCGCCGGCGGCATCCTGCGCAAGCTGCACGAGCACGGCAACCATGTGCTGGTGGCCTACCAGACGAGCGGCAACATCGCGGTGTTCGACCACGAAGTACGCCGCTACCTGGACTTCCTGCGCCGCGCCTCGGGCGACTTCGGATTCGGAAATGACCACCTGGCCGCGTTCATCCACGGCTGCGAGCAGTTCCTGGCGCACAAGCAGCCCGGCGAAGTGGACCCGGACTCCGTGCTCATGCTGAAGCGCCGCATCCGTGAGGTCGAGGCCGTGTCGGCGATCGAGACGCTCGGCCTGCGCCCCGAGCAGGCGCGGTTCCTGAACCTGCCGTTCTACCAGACCGGCAAGGTGCGCAAGGACCCCATCGGCGAACGCGACGTGGACATCATCCTGGCGCTGCTCGAAGAGCAACGCCCCGAGATCATCCTGGTGGCCGGCGACCTGTCGGACCCACATGGCACGCACCGCATGTGCAAGGAGGCCATCGAGCGCGCGCTGGAGCGCTACACCGGCCCCGCACCGGTGGTGTGGCTCTACCGCGGCGCGTGGCAGGAGTGGTCGGTGACCGATGCCGACATGCTGGTGCCCATGTCGCAAGAGGAACTGCGCTTGAAGATCAGTGCGATCTTCAAGCACCAGAGCCAGAAGGACCGCGCCCCGTTCCCCGGCGTGGACGAACGCGAGTTCTGGCAGCGCGTGGAAGAGCGCAATCGAGCCACCGCCCGCACCGTGGATGCGCTGGGCCTGCCCGAGTACTTCGCGATGGAGGCGCTGGTGGTGCGAGGGGCGTGAGGCTCGAAACGGCACGAGGGCCCGGAGCGCGAACGCTCCGGGCCCTCGTGTTCTTCGTCGGTGACCGTACTACAACCGCGCCAGCCTCCCCGTGCGCACGCCGAACGGCGTGGCCAAGCGCACGAAGTACACACCCGCGGGCACGTTGGCGCCGCCGCTGGTGCGGCCGCTCCAGCGCAGGCTGTGCTTGCCGGGGGCGAACGTGGCCTCGCTCGACCACACGCGGCGGCCGCTCAGGTCGAGCACCTCGAGCCGGGCCGAACCCGACTGCGGGAGCGTGAACTCGAGCTGGGTCTCGCCTGCGCTCGGGTTGGGCTGCGGGTGCCCGAGCGACAACGCGAGCCCCGCGACCGACGGCTCGTCGGTCTCGACGCCCGGCGTCATCGACAGGCCGCTCGGCGTGCCGGTGACGGCGATGTTGTCCAGCGCGATCTTGGGCCGCGAACCGGTCGTGCCACCGCTGCCATTGTGGTAGTAGAACCGGATGCGAGCGGTGGCCGAGTTGCTGAGGCCGGCCGGCAGCGCGATCGCGGTGCGGCTACCCGACGTGAGCACATTGTTGGTGAAGTTGAGCACGGCGGCCGCGGTGAGCTCGGTCCACGTGGTGCCGTTGGGGCTGGTGTACACGCGCAGCGAACCCTTGCGGTTGCCGGTCGAGTTGTTCACCGACGCCCAGTCGAAGCTGAGCGTGCCCGCGTTGGTGTGCGAGAAGTCGAGTCGCAGGTCGATCGCCGCCGAGCTGGTGTTGTCGGTGGAGCCGGTCGTGAGCAACTGGATGTTGCCGGTGCCCTTCTGGACACCGCCCGTGGTCCCGGTCTGGAACGTCGACGTGGACGTGGTGATGCGCGTCGCGTTCGGGATCGTGCCCGAACCGCCGGTCGGCGCGGCGGCGAAGCGTGTCGCCGTGGACGGGCTGGTGAAGTTGTTCGCCCAGCTCGCGATGTCCCCGAACTGCTCCAGGTAGTTGCCGTTCGCCATGATCCACGGGCCCGTGGTGGGCGCCGAGAACGTGGCGCTGATGGTGTGATCCGCGATCACGTTGGTGAACGTGAAACTGCTGATCGCGCCCTGCGCCACACCGTCCACCGTGACGCCGGTGATGCTGCCACCACCGGTGGCCGCGATCGCGAACGTCTGGTTCGCGCCCTGCGCCACGCCCACCGCACCCGACGGCGTGATGCTGCCGCCGGCGCCCGCGCTGGCGGTGATCACCCACCGGTTCACGGTGAAGTTCGCCACACTCGCCGAGCTGGCCGAGTTGCCCGCAGCGTCGCGCGCCGTGGCGCGCACGCGCACCGTGCTGCTCACCACGTTCGGCACAGTCCACGAGAACGAACCGCTGTTCGTCAGGTTCGTCGCGATGCTGTTGGGGTACGTGGCGCCGCCGTCGGTGGAATACGCCAGATCCACCGCGCTCACGCCCACGTTGTCGCTGGCCGTCCACGTGATGGCGTGCAGCGAGCCGGCCTTCCAGGCTTCACCGCCGACGGGAGACGACAGCGTCACGGTGGGCGCGGTCACGTCCCCGCCGCCGCCACCGCCCGCCGTGCGGCGCGCGGCCCACAGCGTGGCGTTCAGGAACAGGGTGCTGTCGCCGACCTCGGCCCAGCCATCGAAGATGTTGGAGTTGCCCGCCTGCGCCGAGCCGTCATCAATGGGCGAGCTGTCGCCGCAGAAGAACACACGCCCGCTGCCGTACTGCGACGAGGCCGCCATGATGCTGGTGTTGCTGGTCTGGGCGACGCCCGTCATCCACACCTCACCGCGCACGCTGGGATTCACCTCGGGATGGATGGTGAACGTGGTCCCATTGTGGAACGCGAGCGAGATCACATTGCCCACCGGGCCGCGGGTCACGCTGTCCGAGGCCACGGCGCGCACGTTGCTGGAGGTCTGCACCAGGTTGTTGTTGGCGTCGCCCGCCGTGCCCCAGTGCACGCCCAGCTCGAACGTGGGGTCGAGCGCATTCCAGATCATGGGCGAGTCGAACCCGTCGTTGTTGCGGTCCGAGATGTGATGGTCGCCGATGCACACCAACCCGCCGCCATCGCGCACGAAGTTCTTGATCGCGGTGGCCTCGGCCGCCGTGAACACCGTGTTGGGCTCGGGCACGATGAACACGTCGAAGTTGGCCAGATCGAGCGGGTTGGCGGCATTGCCGTAAGTGATCGCGGCATTGTTGATGGTGACCGTGAAGCCACGCTTCACCAGGTCCACGCCCCACGACGAGATCGCACCGGTCCAGTAGGTGCGCGGTGTCGACGGCACTATGGCGCTCTGCGCCGGAGACGGCGTGGGCTGGTCGTTGTCGATCGTCCAGTCCGCGTTGCCCGCGGTCTCGGCGTGGAAGTTGTCGAACAATGCCTTCTTCTGGGCGAACGCGGTCGAAGCCAACGACAGCAGCACGAGCAGCAGGGGAAGCACGCGACGCATCGGGGGGGCCCTTTCGTCCGTGAAACACGAGTGTGGCTCCCCGGAGCTGCGCAGCGCGGCCTGGGGAGCCGTGACGTGCGACATCCGTGCAGACAGCGGCCACACTATAGTCAGGTGGCAATGTGGCACGGAAGGACAAAAGTGGGTGTGACCGCCGGATGACCGCCGTGTGAATCAGTAGACGGGCACGCTCGGGTCCACTTCCTTCGACCAGGCGGCGATCCCACCGGACAGGTTGCGCATCGCGCCGGCATAACCTGCCGCCCGCAGCGCCTCGATCGTCTTGGCGCTGCGCCCCCCCAGCTTGCAGTGCACGATCAGCTCACGCCCCGGATCCAGTTCGGCCATACGTGCGACCACCTGAGCCAGCGGGATGAGCTTCGCCCCGGGCAGCCTGGCGATGGCATGCTCGAACGGCTCGCGCACGTCGATGATCTGCAGGGCCTCCCCGTCGTCGATCCGGCGCTTGAGCTCGACCGCGGTGAGCTCCGCCATGGCCGGCGCGGCGGCATGCAGGCCGCAGAACTGCTCGTAGTCGATGAGCGCATGGATGCTGCGATGCTCGCCGCACATGGGACACGCGGGGTCGCGGCGCAGCTTGAGCTCGCGGAACGTCATGCCCCAGGCATCGAACAGCAGCAGCCGGCCGGCCAGGGACTCGCCGCCGCCCAGGATGAGCTTGATCGTCTCGGTGGCCTGGATCGTCCCCACGATGCCCGGCAGCACGCCCAGCACGCCACCCTCGGCGCAGCTCGGCACCAGCCCCGGCGGTGGCGGTTCCGGGTACAAGCAGCGATAGCACGGCTGCCCGGGCAACCCGAACACGCTCGCCTGACCCTCGAACCGGAAGATGCTGCCGTACACGTTCGGCTTCCCCAGCAGCACGCAGGCGTCATTCACCAGGTAACGCGTCGGGAAGTTGTCGGTGCCATCCACCACGATGTCGTAGTCGCGCAGGATCTCGAGGGCATTGGCGCTGGTGAGCCGCGTCTCGTAGGTACGAAGCGTGACATTGGGATTCACGTCGTGCAGGCGGTCGGCGGCCGAGGCGATCTTGGGCCGGCCCACGTCGCGCGTGCCGTGGATGACCTGCCGGTGCAGGTTCGACGCATCGACGTTGTCGAAGTCGACGAGCCCCAGGGTTCCCACGCCCGCGGCCGCCAGGTACAGCCCGAGCGGCGCACCGAGCCCACCCGTGCCCACCAACAGCACGCGCGCGGCCTTCAGCCTCTGCTGCCCCTCCATGCCCACCTCGGGCAGCACCAGGTGCCGGCTGTAGCGCACCAGCTCTTCGGAGGTGAGTTCGGGGAGACTGCGGACATCCACACGATCGGGTCGGTCCATCTCGGGCGCTCGCTCCTGGGTACGAACGGAACCCGGTGCCCCGGGCGACGCGCATAGTACGCCAAGCATGCTAGCTTCTGCCCGGCGGCGACCCGGCCACGCACCCCTCGACCCACAAGGCGGCTCTGCCATGAACACCTGCATCGTCGGTGCCGGCGCGATCGGTGGCTTCCTGGGCACGCGGCTCGCGGCCGCGGGCGAAGGGCGCGTGAGCGCGCTCGTGCGCGGCGACACGCTGGCGGCGCTGCGCACGCACGGCTGGCGACTGCGGCAGGATGGCGCACTGCTCAGCGCGCCGTGCACGGCATCGGAGGATGCCCATGAGCTGGGCGCGCAGGACCTGGTGATCCTCGCCCTCACGGAGAAGGGGAGGGTGGAGACCACCAACTACCGGACGGCGCGCGTCCCCACCGACCTCGACGTGCCGGAGTGGGTCGGCCGCAAGTTCTCGCGGTTCTACATCGCGCTGTTCGACCACCAGGTGGCGCAGGACCGGATGTCGGCGGTGTACCAGGAGTACGCCTGGCCGCTCTCGGTGAAGTGCGACCCGTGCTCCGCGACGCAACCGGGCGCCGCGCAGCTCACGTCGCTCGGGGCATCCTGGACCGCCGGGTCCCGCGGTGGGGCCAACGGCGGCTTCCTCACCCGCCTCCAC
>JBEBGT010000155.1:0-7410 GCA_040081365.1 Candidatus Eiseniibacteriota bacterium
GAGCGAACTAGACCTTGCGGACGTTCGCGGCCTGCAGGCCCTTCGGCCCACGGGTCACATCGAACTCCAGCGACTCACCCTCAGCCAGCGTCTTGAAGCCTTCGCCGACGACCGCGGAGAAATGCACGAACACGTCTTCGCCGCCGTCCGCCTGGGTGATGAAACCAAAGCCCTTCGCATCGTTGAACCACTTCACGGTGCCACTAGCCACTTTGTGCTCCTTGTACCGGGCCCGTAGGCCCGCACTTACCGCGGTATGACGCCGCGGCCGCATCCGGTCTCTGTGACCGTGACTCCGATCGATGGGGCAAGGTCGACAAAAAAATGCCGCCCGAGAGGTCTCAGGCGGATCTGAACGTCGACGACTCATCCACACACAACCGAAGATGGGCCCAGTATCAGGCCTGCGCGCCCGGAAAGATAGTGAAATCTTGCGGCGCCCCGGACGACCGGGGCGGGCTACGGATTTCCCCATGAAACCGGGGTTCCGGCCGACGTTTGGAGCCACGGGTGCGCTCCCGGCCCGCCCGTCGGAGGCGGCCCGAGGACCACGCGCACGGTGTGCGTGCGGCCGTCCTCCGACAGGGGCATGGACGCGGGGTCGACCGGCTGGCTGTCCAGCCAGGCGTGAGACACGCCGTGCTGATGGTGGCCCGGGTTCTCGACCTCGATCTCATACACCGTGGCGCCATTGCACCAGCGGATGCTGTAACGCGCCCACGCGGCTGGGATGCACGGAGCGATCGTGAAGTGCGAGCCGCGCCGTTGCAGGCCCAGGATGGTCTCCAATCCCAGCCGGTACATCCAGGCCGACGACCCGGTGTACCACGTCCAGCCGCCGCGCCCGATGTGCGGCGCGTGGGTGTGAACGTCGGCCGCCACCACGTAGGGCTCGGCCTTGTAGCGGCGCACATCGGCATCGGTGCGCGTGTGGTTGACCGGGTTGAGCATGTGGAACAACTCGGTGGCCTCGTCGCCATGGCCCATCTTGGCGATCGCCATGACGGCCCACAGCGCGGCGTGCGTGTACTGCCCGCCGTTCTCGCGCACACCGGGCAGGTAGCCCTTGATGTAGCCGGGATCGGCGGCGGACTGGTCGAACGGCGGATCGAGCAGCTTGATCACACCGGCGTCGCGCCGCACGAGCAGCATGCGCACCGAGTCCATGGCGCGTTCGGCATGCGCCGCCGGTGCGGCCTCCGACAGCACGGACCAGCTCTGCGAGATCGAGTCGATGCGGCACTCCGCGACCTGGGCGGAGCCGAGCGGCGTGCCGTCGTCGAAGTACGCGCGCCGGTACCAGTCGCCGTCCCACGCCTGTTCGAGCATCGCCTGCAGGCGCGTGCGCTCGGCTCGCCAGCGGTTCGCGCGCGCCGGGTCGCCGCGCCACTCCACGAGCGTGGCGAAGTCCTCCAGGATGTCGGCGAGGAACCAGCCCAGCCACACGCTCTCGCCGCGGCCTTCCCGCCCCACGCGATTCATGCCGTCGTTCCAGTCGCCACCGCCGATGAGCGGCAGGCCGTGCCGCCCGATCGTGAGCCCGCGTTCGATGGCACGGATGCAATGTTCGTGCAGCGTGCCGTGCTGGCCCGAGGGGTGCGGCTGCGAGTACGCCTCGTGCTCGCCGCTCGCCAGCGGCGCGGCATCCAGGAACGGCACGCGTGCCTCGAGCACGGCGTGGTCGCCGGTCACGCGCACGTAGTGCGCCACGGCGAACGGCAGCCACAGCAGGTCGTCCGAGCACGTCGTGCGCACGCCGCGTCCGCTGTGCTCGTGCCACCAGTGCTGCACGTCGCCCTCCACGAACTGTCGCCCCGCGCAGCGCAACAGGTGTTCACGGTAGAGGTCCGGACGCGCCAGCCCCAGCGCCATGACGTCCTGGAGCTGGTCGCGGAAGCCGTAGGCGCCGCCCGGCTGCAGGAACCCGGTGCGGCCCCACAGCCGCGAGCTCAAGGTGGGGTAGAGCAGCCACTGGTTCATGATCAGGTCGAACGAGTCGTCCGGGGTCTCGACCCGCACGGTGTCGAGCAGCGTGCGCCAATGACGGTCGGCCTCGAGCTGAGCCGCGGGCGCGGCGTCGGCTTCCGAGAAGCGCGCGGCGAGCGCCAGCGCATGGGCGCGGTCGTCGCCCTGCCCCAGCAGCAGCACGATCTCACGCGACTCACCCGCGGCGAGCTCGATCGAGACCTGGAGCGCCGCACAGGCGTCGAGCCCGGCGCCGAAGCGCCCGCCGAGCGACGTGCGTCCCAATGCCGCCGGCCGCCGCAGCGAGCCGTTGCGTCCCAGGAACTCGCCGCGATCCCCGGTGGCCGAGGCCGCGCGCGGGCTGCTGTGCGCGAACGCCACGTGGCCGGCGAAGTCGGCGTTGTAGGGGTTGCGCGCGAGGATCGTGCCCGTGGCTTCGTCGCGCTCGCTCACCACGAAGCGGCGTTCGCCGGCGCGCGGCGGGCACAGCGCCCACTCCTGGTAAGCGAACACGCTCACGCGGCGCGGCGTGGGGCCGTGGTTGGTGATGCGCACGCGCGAGATGCGCACGGGTTCGGCGGTGTGCACGAACACCGTGAGCAACGTGGTGAGGTCGTCGGCGCGGTGTTCCCATGACGTGCGACCCGCGCCATGCCGCGTGATCCAGCGGCCGTCCGACGCGTGGCGCACCAGCGGGCCGGGAGTGAGGCCACGCACCTCGGTGCTGTCGTCGTCGCGCAGGTACAGGGCTTCGCCGCTGAACTCGCTCACCGGGTCGTTTCCGAACGGCGTGAGCCGGTTCTCGCGGCTGTTGCCGGCCCACGTCCACATGGCACCGGTCGCGCCCGCCACGGTGCCGAAGCGGTCGTTCGCCATGACGTTCACCCACGGCAGCGGCGTGTCGGCGTCGCCGTCCAATACGATCACGTACTCGCGGCCATCGGGGCTGAATCCGCCCAGGCCGTGCGTATGCGTGAGCGCGGGTAGCGGCAAAGCGACCTCGGCGCGCACCGCTCGCGCCAGTGCTGCCGGCGTGGGTCGCAACGGTGCGCTCCACTCGGGCTCGGGGATCGGCAGGCCCAACTGGTTCGAGAGGTCGCCCCGCTCGCCGCTCAGCACGGCGCGCGCGGTGGCCAGCAGCACGTGGCGCTCGGGGCCGCGGATGCCGTCGCCGCGCAAGAGGAACACACCGCCGGGCCGGTGCTTCCATGCGGCCCACGGGCCCTTCTCCAGCATCGCCTCCAACTGTTCGTGCATCTCGTCCAGATAGCTCACCGGATGGTCGTTGATCACCACGACATCGGCGCTCAGCCCCTTCAGCCGCCAGTACTCCTGCGCACGCAACACCTGCCGCACGAGCACGATGTCCTCCTGGCGCACGGTGCACACCACGAGGATGGGCAGGTCACCCGAGATGCCGTGCGGCCACAGTCCCGGCTGCCCGAGCGTGTTGGCGGCCAGTTCCGCGGCCGGTGCGGCGCGGGCCGCGTCGGTCCACAGCACGTGCGACGCGAGGTGTTCGTAGAGCTGGGCCTCGTCGGCCGAGATGCCCAGGTGCGCCAGGCGCATCTGGGTCTGTGTGCCCGACAACGTGAACGTGCGGGCCGCCGCAGCCGGGTCGTCGTACTTCTCGGCCAGCGCCAGCGCGCCGGCCCGGGAGGTGGCCACGCCGGTCGCGAACGCCAGCCGCACCCGTGCCCCCGGCGCGATGCGCACGCGGCGGCGCAGGCTCAGCACCGGGTCCAGCACCGCACCGGTCGTGCCCGAAAGGGCGCGGCCGTCGAGCGACACCGGCGACTCGGCCGTGCGGCCGCGCCCCAGGAACAGCGCGCGGTCGGTCTCCCACTCCATGGCACCATGCACGCCGTCCTCGGCGCTCAGCACGTGCGCCGCCCACGGCGCCAGTTCGCCCGGCGAGCGTGGGCGCCGTCCGCACAGCAGTGCCGTGCACTCGGGGCGGTACTCGGTCTCGAGGAACAACTTGAGGAACGCCGGGTGGGCCAGGTCGGACTCCGGCGGCGCCAGCACGATCTCCACCAGGCTTGTGACCTCGATCTCGCGCAGGCGATCGCTGCGATTGACGAGCGTCACGCGCCGCACCTCGACGTCGTCCTCGGGGGACACCGCGATCTCGAGCCGGGTCTCGATGCCGTCGTCGAGCCGTTCGAAGTCGGCGGCGTCGGCGCCGAAGCGGACACGGTAGCGCTCGGCCTCGCGGCACACGGGCTGGTGGGCCGCCGACCACAGCATGCCGGTGCGCACGTCCCGCAGGTAGATGGCCTGGCTGCCCGTGTCCGTCACGGCGTCGTCGCAGCGTCGCGTCACGGCGAGCCCGCGCCACGTACTCGTCCCGCCACCGGCGTTGGTGATCACCGTGGTGTACTGCCCGTTCGACAGGAAGTGCGCGCTCGGGAAACGCGTGTGCGGCGAGCGGAAGCGGCGCGGCGGCAGCGCGGGCAGCGACGGTCCACTGCGCTCGGGCTCGGCGGGGCGGGGGCGGATCACGGGCACGTAGCGCGGGACGCGTTCCTGCAGCAGCGGCTCGGTGGCCTGGACGCGCGGGTCGGAATGGAAGCGCCGCACCATGGGAGCACCCAGTACGGCCGAGGCGAGCGCGACCAGGCTCATGCCCTGGTGATGCGCGAAGCACGCACGCACCGGATGCATGCGCTCGAATGGAGCCGTCGTCAGGCCGTCCGGGTGCTCGCGCTTGCGGTGCGTGTAGTCCAGCGCTTCCAGGTAACCATACGTGCATTCGCCGCCCTCGCGTGCGAGGCGGCGGAGGTTCGCGGCCGCGGCGACCGGTGCGACCAGCCCGGCGAGGGCCGTGGCATAGGGCGCGACCACCAGGTCCTCGGCGAGCCCGCGCTTGAGTCCGGCGCCGGGCACGCCGAACGCCTTGTACTGGTAGCTGCCGAGTGCGTCCTGGACGTCGTAGGCGGACTCCGAGATGCCCCACGGCACGTGCTGCCTGCGGCCATAGTCGATCTGCGCCCGCACCACGGCGCGATACGTGTGCTCCAGCAGCGTCTCGGGGTGCCGCCGCATGAGCAGGAGCGGCAGCAGGTACTCGAACATCGAACCGCTCCACGACACCAGCGTGGTCTCGCCCTGCACGCTGATGAGCGAACGCGACAGCCGGAACCAGTGTTCCTGCGGGACGTCGCCGCGTGCGATGGCGATGAAGCTCGCCAGGCGCGCTTCCGAGGCGAGCAGGTCGTAGTACGACGCGTCCAGCCGCCCGGGCTCGTCGCGGTCGGCGAGCCGGAACCCGATCGAGAACACGCCGCGCTCGGGTTCGTACAGGAACGGCCAGCGCATGCCGTCGGCCAATATCTCGCAGCGCTCGGCCAGTGCGGCCAGTTGCAAGCCCATGTCCGTCCCGGCCGGCGCTTCCGGTACAGGCTCGGCGAGCGCTTCCGCGAGGTGCCGCCCCCACGCGAGCACGGCGTCCCGGGCCGGGCCCGGCCCGGCGCTCGCCAGTGTGTGCGCGAGCGCGCGCGCGAACGGCTCCGATTGCGCGCGCACCAGCGTCAGCGACTCGGCCGGCGGTCCCGGCGCGCGCACCGCGAGCATGAGCGTGGCCAGCGCACCGAGCGCATCGTGCGCGTCAGCCTGCTCCGGCGCGGCGGCGTGGGCCATGCGCATGAGCCGGGCCAGTTCGATCTCGAGCACCTCCGCCGTGTCCGCCACGCCCGCAAGCTGCCGCTCAACGGAGTCGCCCGTGCCCGCCACCTCGCGCAGGCCCACCGCCATGGCCATGAGCGCCCCGGCCAGGTTGCCGCTGTCGACCGTCGACACGTAGCGGGGCAGGAGGCTCGCGAGGCGCGACGTGTCGTACCAGTTGAGCAGGTGCCCTTCGTGTTTCTCCAGTGCATCGACCGCCGTGAGCGTGGCCTCGACCCGGGCGGCCAGACCGGCGCGGCCGAGGTAGCCCAGGTCGTGCGCGGTGAGTGCGGACAACAGGTACATGCCGATGTTCGTGGGCGACGTCCGATGCGCGATCACCTCGCCCGGGCCGTCGCTGGCCTGCACGTTGTCGGGCGGCAAGCCGTGGTCGCCGGCCGTCACGTACGTCTCGAACCAGTGCCAGATACGGCGTGCCGTGATGCGCAGCTGCTGGTGGTCGGCCGCGCTCAGCGCCGAGCGTTCGGCCGCGACCGGCCGGCTGAGCCACCACGCCACCGCGGGAGAGGCGAGCCACAGCGTGGCGAACGGCAACGCGAATGCCCACGCGGCGGGACGCAGCGCCCACATGGCGAGCATCAAGATGGCTGCGGTGGCGGGTCCGGTCCACATCTCGACGGCGAACACGCGCCCGCCCTGGCTCGCGAGCAGGCCGGCACTGCGGGCGGCCGACGTCGCGGCCGTTTCCCATTCCAGCAGGCGGCGCTGGGTGATCACCATGCGCACCAGCGTCAAGGAGACGGCGTGCAGCATCTCGCAGGCGTGGAACGCGAGCAGCGTGGTCTGCAGCAACACCTGTGCGCCGGCGTTCTGCAACTCGTCGCCGACATCGGCCGCGAACACGCGCAGAGGTTGCAACGGACGCGGGCCCGCGGCGGCGTGCACGAGCGGCGGCAGCAGCGGGAACGCGAGCACGGCCAGCGCGGCCAGCGTCCACATCAGGGGCCCGCCCGGCAACCACGTCCAGGCCGAGGCCAGCAGCGCGAGCAACGCTGGCGCGAGCAGGCTGCGTCGCAGGTTGTCCAGGATCTTCCAGCGGCTGATGAGCGGCAGCCGGCTGCGCACGAGCCCGTGCCGGGTGGGCACGAGCGGCAACAGGTAGCACAGGATCTGCCAGTCACCGCGCACCCAGCGGTGCTGCCGACGCGCATGGGTCAGCACACTCGAGGGAAAGTCGTCCACCAGTTCGACATCCGACACCAGCGCGCACCGGGCGAACAGGCCCTCGAACAGGTCATGCGACAACATGGCGTTCTCGGACACGCGGCCGTCGAGCGCGGCCATGAACGCGTCCACGTCATACAGGCCCTTGCCGGTGAAGCTGCCTTCGCCGAACAGGTCCTGGTAGGTGTCCGACACCGCCGTCGTGTACGGGTCGATGCCGGTGTGGCCCGCGTATGCGCGCGCGAACAACGAGCCCGCCGCACTCGCCATGGTCACGCTGATGCGCGGTTGCAGGATGCCGTAGCCGTGGACCACCCGGCGCAGCACGGGATCGAACTGCGGGCGCTGCAGCGGGTGCTCGATCACGCCGATCAACCGGCGGGCGCTGTCACGCGGCAGGCGGGTGTCCGTGTCGAGTGTGAGCACGTAGCGTACGTTGGGTAGAACCTCCGGCGCGCCCACGCACACACAGAAGCTGGTGTCGGTGGCACCGCGCAGCAGCCGGTTGAACTCCTCGAGTTTGCCGCGCTTGCGTTCCCAGCCCATCCACACGCCCTCGCGTTCGTTCCAGCGCCGGCTGCGATGGAACAGGAA
>JBEBGT010000156.1:0-7406 GCA_040081365.1 Candidatus Eiseniibacteriota bacterium
GCACGCCGCCGTCGTGCGGGATGCACGTTCACTCGGCCGCTCGAGCGGGGGTTCTCAGTCCGGGCCGTAGGCGCTCGAGCAGCCGCGGGCCGATGCCGGGCACGGACAACAGGTCGTCGGGACTGCGGAACGGGCCATGGCGCCGGCGGTGCTCCACGATCCGCGCCGCCAGCACCGGACCGATGCCGGGCAGCCGGTCGAGCTCCGAGGCCGTGGCCGTGTTGAGCTCGATGCCGGCCGGGACGGCGCTCGCGCTCGCCGCCGCCGCACCCGGCCCTCCCACGGTGTCGGTGACGGGAGCCCGTGCGAGAGCCTCGGGCGGCTCCGGCGTCAGGCGTGGGTGATGCGCGCGCCACAGGTCATGCACCGTGCCCAGCAACAGCAGGAGCACGAACCAGCGCGCGCCCCGGCGCTCGGCCTCGGTGAGCTCGGACCACCAACCCGCCATGCGACGACTCCCGCGGGGGCGGTGTGCGGGGGCTCAGGCCGCCGCGAGCCGCGGCGGTTCACTGCCGAGGGTCAGTTGAAGAACGGCCAGGCGAGTTCGAGCCGGTACTGCCGGCCGGAGCCCACGGCCGCGGTGCCCGGGAAATCACTGCTCGGGTCACTCCAGGTCTGCGGGTGCGGCTCGTCCTCCAGGTTCTGCGCGCGGAATGCGAGCCGCGCGTCTCCCAGCGTGACGGCGAGCACTCCGCCGAACGTGGCATAGCCCGCGAGCGGCCGGGGCTGCACGAAGTACTCGGGCAGCGACTCGTTGTCGCGCTCGCCCACCCAGCCCGCCTCGAGGCGCAGCTGGATGCCGAGGTCGCCCGAGAACAGCCGGAAGCCCGTCTCGAGCGCGCCGCGCGCCCCCACCGCCGGATCGGGCTGCGACGTCTGCCCGCCCAACGGACGCACGCGCGCGAAGCCCGAACCGTCCAGCCCGAACGGCCCGCGCCGCACACCGGCGGCGAGCGTCACCATGGCGTCCTGTACGCGCACGGGCTCGGGTTGCCAGCCGAAGCGCAGCGAGAGCTCCCGGATGGGCTCGCGTCGCAGCAACGCGCGGCCGCCGGTGGAGGTAGCCAGCCCACCCAGCTCGACCCACTGGCGTGCACGCGAACCGGCGCTCACGTCGGCGCCTCCCACCCAGCTGTCCTGGACGAACGGCGCCACGCCGAACGCCAGGTCGGACCACACCGGGCTCACGAAGCGGCCGGCATGCAGGCGCAGCGTGCGATCGCCCTCCTGCCACCGCATCACCGCCGAGGGTGCGACCTGGAAGCGCGACGAACGCGCCGCCGCCGCCGAGTGGTAACCCGCCCCGAGCTGGAGTTCGAGGCTCGCGCCCAGCATCGGCCGCGTGGCGCGCGTCGCCAGCCAGACGGTGCGCTGCTTGGCATCGGTCGGCTCGGGCGAGTTGAAGAAGTCCCCGAAGCGCTCGACCTGCGCCTGGGTCAGTTCGAGGCGCACGCCCCGGGTGTGCCCGGGCGGTCCGGCTTCGGCCTCGAGCTCGATCGTGTTCTGTTGCGCCTCGCGCTCGGAGAAAAGGTAGAGCGTGTCGCTGAAGGCGGCCGACTCGTACGACTCACGCCGGTCCCGCGCGCGCTTGAGCGCCGCGCGCGCATGCAACGTGCCCTCGTCGTAGCTCCAGCCGGCTCCGCCGCTCTGGCTGTGTCCCGCCTCCTCGAAGCCCGCGTAAGGCGGCAGGAACGGCGACAGGTCGGAGAAGTCCACCACCCGTCGCGTCGTGTTCGCCATGCCGCGCTGTGAGAATTGGACCGACCAGGTGTGCGCACCGCGCGTGCGGCCCAGGTCCATGAACCACACGTGCTGCCCCGACCGGCCCAGGAGTGCCGTGGCGTCGCGCGACTCTTCGAGCGCGCCGCCGCGCAACCAACCGTCGGCGTTGCCACGTTGCAGCAGCAGCCCGTTGCGATCGACACCCGAGGAGCCATTGGCCCACGTGAATGCGGCGCGCGGCTTGCCCTCGCGGCGCAGCGGCGCAACGGCCTTCAACTGGACGAGCGCGGCCCCGAAGCCGTGCCAACCCCCATCCTCACCGACCACGACGGCCGTGGTGTCATACCAGGCGAGCGGCGCACGGATCGCATCGATGCCCGGCCATGGCGCCTGCGCGGGTAACAACCCGTCCCGCAGTGTGACGCCACCGCTCACGAGCCCCATGTACGCGAACGGCAGGCCGTTGCCCATGTGCACGTCGTCCACGAAGCCGGGCATGCCGGGCGCGGCCCACCACTCGCCCAGCGACTGGACGGAGAGCGCGGTGGGCGGCCCTGCGGCGAACGCGGGCGTCGTGGTCACGGGCACGATGAGCACGGCGGACAACCAGGCGGCGATCCTGGCGGCGCGCTGGACGAGCCTACGAAGGCGTCGGATGGGCGGGCACTCCTGGGGCGAGTGAACGGACGGGGTGCCCCGGAAGATAGAGAGCCGCGCGCTCAGCCGTCAAAGCGGCCGGGCCTCGGCCGCCGCAGCGCTCGTCAGCGGTGCGCGGACCCTGCGGCGCGTGCGCGCAGGTCGTCGAGCGTGCGCTCGGGCACCGGCATGTCCCCGAGCCCGGCGCCACGGTGCGGCCCGTGGAAGTCGGAGCCCCCGGACGGCACGAGGCCGAGCGCCTTGGCGGTCTCGTACCAGCGCCGCTGCGCCGCGCTGCCGTGCTGCGGATGCCAGACCTCGACCCCGCCGAGCCCGGCCTCGCACAGTTGCTCCACGATGCGCGTCGCGAGCGTGCCCGGATGCGCCAGCACCGCCACGCCGCCGGCGTCGCGGACGGCGCGGATCGCTTCGGCCGACGCGAACTCCGGCCGCGGCACGTAGGCCTCGCCGCGCAGCCCCAAGTACTTCTGGAACGCCTGCTCCATGGTCATGACGTGCCCCGCGCGGAGCAGGGCATGCGCCACGTGCGGCCGGCCGACCACGCCGGGCCCTGCGGACTCGAACACCTCGTCGGCCGACACGGGCACCCCGAGCTCGGCGAGTCGCGCGATGATCGCGAGTGCGCGCTGGCGGCGCTCCTCGCGGAAGCTCACCAGGCGTTCGCGCAGGGCCGCGGAGGACGGGTCGAAGAAGTAGCCCAGGATGTGCAGGTCGTGGCCCTCGAGCGCGGACGAGATCTCGATCCCGGGCACGACCTCGAGCCGAGTGCCGGCCGCGGCGATCGCGGGCGCGATGCCATCGACGGAGTCATGGTCGGTCACGGCGAGCACGTTCACGCCGCGATCGAGTGCGAGCTCGACCAGCGCACCGGGCGACAGTTGCCCGTCGCTGAAGTGCGTGTGCGCGTGCAGTTCGAGCCGGCGACCACCCGGATGCGGGGGCCGCACGGACGTCATGCCGCCTTCCGCGCCGCGCTCCGCCACTGCGCCAGTCGCTCGAGCACGTCGGGACGGCCCGGGTAATGCGCGTCCGCGGTCTCGAGCTGCTGCACCGCACCGGCGAGGTCACCGAGCGCGGCCATGCTGAGCGCAAGCTGGTAGCGCAGTTCGGCTTCGCCCGCGCCATCCAGCGATCCCGTGCTGAGTGCGGCCTGGAACTCGGCCATGGCCTCGTCGTGCGCCCCGGTGTCGGCCAGACAGCGGCCGATCATCTCGCGCGAGCGGCCCGACAGCCGCGGCTCACGCTCCGAGATGCGGAACGACGCGATGGCCTGTTCGTGCAGCCCCATCTCACGGTATGCCATGCCCAGATCGTAGTGGCCCTGCGAATCGCCGTCGAGTTGCGACTCGACACCGCGCTGGAACTCGCTGAGGAGCCCGGACAGGTCGAACGTCACCGCCTGCCCGCGACCGAGCGCGACCTCGACGCGGCCGGGTTCGGCCGACGTCGGCGCCACCGGCGGGGCGGGCATCGGCAGGACGTTGTCCGGAGCGCGACCGTCCAGGCGCTGCAGGCGCCGGCGCGCGGTCTCGTGCGCGGCATCGATCGCCAGCGCGTGCTCGAACCAGTGCCGCGCGGCGGTCTCGTCCCCATCGTTGAGCGCGCGGTCGCCGAGTTCGCATGCGACCTGCGAGCCCTCGGTGCGATCCCCCCGCTTCTCGCAGTTCGCGAGCCACAGCTTCATGACCTCCAGCGGTGCCTGTGCGCCACGCCCGAGGCTGCGGAAGATCGTGGCGGCGCTGTCGAGGCGGCCGAGTTGCTCGTAGGTGAGCGCGGCCTCGACCAGTGCGGCGGACGCCTTCTCGCGGTCGCCCGCGCGGAACTCCTCTTGCGCACGCTGCAGCAGGTTCTCGACCAGCGACACCCCTTCGAGCAGTCCCTCGGGCCGGCGGGCGATGGTCGACGGCGACGGATGCGCGGCCTGCGCGTGCGGCGCGGGCAGCGGCAGGGGCGTGACGTTGGACGGCAGCGTGGTCTCGACCTCGTGCAACGCCTCTTCGTAGGCCGGGGCCTCCTCGGCCTCGATCTCGTACACGCCTTCTTCGTGCGCCACGAACTCGGCATCGTCGCTGGCGCCGTTCACGGACGCGGCGACCGGCTCGACCTCCTGCAGCGGAGCCGGCGCTTCAGGCACGGGCGGCGTGGCCACGAGTTCGACCGGCGCGGCCGGCGGCGCGAAGCGCGGTGCGCGCTCGAAGATGCCGGACTCGGCGGTGGGCGCCGGGCTCGCGGTGGAGTTGGCACCCGTGAGCCCCGCGAGCGGCTGGACGTCAGCACCGGGCAGCGCCTCGGGCCGACGTTCGATCGCGACCTCCGACGTGGACTCGGTACGCGCGGGCGTCGGACTGAGCGACGTGGTCTCGAGCTGCAGCGAGACGGGCGCCGGATCGAGCGTCGTGGCCGCGGACTCGAGCGACAGTCCCGGGGCCTCCGGCGTCGTGGCGGCGGCAAGGGCATCCTGGAACGACGGCAGCGTGGGCGCCGGTGGAGTGCTCTTGGCGCTGCCCGGCTGGAGGTGGTTGGCCTTGTCCTGGCACCGCTGCGCATCGTTGCTCTGGCCGCGCGTGGTCCAGTGACCGGCTGCTTCGAGCCACACACCGGCGGCGGCTTCGTCCCGACCATCGAGCAACATGACCTCGGCAAGCTGCTCGAGCAGGCGGATGTTCTCCTGTCCGTTGTCGAACGCCTTGCGCAGCGCGGCCACGGCTTCGCCGGGGTTGTTCAGGCGCACCATGTGCTCGGCGTACTGCGAGAAGTAGATGGAGGCCTCGCTGGTCAGCCCGTCGAGCGCGTGCAGTTCGGCGAGATGCTTGAGCACGAGCGCCGGCGACAGCGTGAGGCGCATCATCTTCTTGCACACCGCGATCGCGTTCTTGTAGAGCGAAGCCTGCTCGTAGGCGGACACCGCGTTCAGGTAGCGCTCCGCCGCGCGCGGCTGATCACCCTTCTTGTAGAGAAGGTCCGCGAGCAACACGAAGTTGTAGGGGTCCGATTCCGGAGTCTCCACGAGCTTCTCGTACTCGCGGAGAGCGCCGTCCAGATCACCGTTCTGGACGCACCGTTGGGCCCGACGCTTGATCTCGATCGCCTTTTCCAAGTTGGCTGGCCTCTCCCGGCCTTTCCCCTTCGTGCTGCAAGGGAGTCCCTGGGGTCAAGCGTTCATGGCGGCTTGCACCGCCGCCGTGCAACGATCCGACGCGGCCTGCAACTCCGTGCGAACCGACTCGGCCTGCGAAGACACGTGGTCTTTATCGGCCGATGCCGGCAACGACTTCAGGTTGATCTGGACATTCAATAACGCCCCTTCACCCGCAGCCCGGGCGAGCAATCCGGCAACCCCGGCATCCGAGCAGGCGTTGACATTTCCCTGACCTGCAGCGATGGCGGCGAGTCCGGCCACCCGTGCACAGGCACGAGCGGTCTCGAGCGGCACCCGGCAGGCCTCGAGATCGGCGCGCGTCATGGCCTGCTCGCGCTCGGCCACCTCGACGGGCGTGGACTGCGCCAGGCGCCGCGCACGGAGCACCTGATCGAACGCCTCGCTGTCGCGCCGACCCAGGGCCAGCAACTCGCGGCGCAGTTCCTCGGCCTCGCGCTTGAGCGCGACCATGGCACCTTCGGCGGCGGCATACTTCTTCTTGCCCAGCGTGAGGTTGGCGACCATGGTGGGCAGGCACGCGGCCAACGCCCCCACGAATGCGGACACGGTGCCACCACCGGGCGTGGGCGTGGCGCCGGCGACCTGGTCGAAGAAACTGCCGATGGGCACGGCCTCGGTGAGTGGCGGCGTGCGCAGGCGCAGCTCCAGCACCTGATCGCGCTGGAAGCCCTCGAGCTGCAGGCCATGTTCGGCGGCGGCGAGTAGCGCCGACTCGGGCACCAGCCCCACGACCTCGCAGCCGCTGATCGCGGCGCCATGCCGCGCGGCCTCATCGCGCACGAGCGCGAGCACGCGATGGATGGGCGTGGCCTCGACGTTCACGAGATTCATGCTGACCTGCGCACGGCGGCCGTTCTCGATGCTGAACCCGAGCGCACGCACGTTCTTGAGCCCGCCGGACTGTTCGCGGATCGCGGCGGCGACGGCCTTGGCCACGCGGATGTCGGGAGTGTTGAGGTTGGCGTTGAACGCCACCAGGAAGCGCCGCGCCCCGATGGCGGTGGCACCGGCGGTGGCGTGGATCTTCTCGGGCCCGAAGTCGGGCTTGCGCGCCGGATCCTTGCCGATCGTCTCGCGCAGGCCCTCGAACTCCCCGCGCCTCACATCGGCGAGACTGGTGCGCGCGGGGGTGCTGGCGGCGGCTTCGTAGAGGAACACGGGAATGGCGAGTTCGCGACCCACCCGCTCGCCGAGTTGGCGAGCGAGTTCAGCGCAGTCATCGAGCGTGACGCCTTCGACGGGTACGAACGGCACGACATCGGTGGCGCCCATGCGCGGGTGCTGACCGGTGTGGTGATTGAGATCGATCAGTTCGGCGGCCTTGGCGATGGCGCGGAACGCGGCCTCGGCCACGGGCCCGGGCTCGCCGGCGAACGTGAGCACGGAGCGGTTGTGGTCGGGGTCCATCTCACGATCGAGCAACGTGACGCCGGGCACGGCGGCGATGGCGTCGAGGATCTGGTCCACGACTTCGCGGCGGCGGCCTTCGGAGAAGTTGGGAACGCATTCGACCAAGCGGGGCATCGACGTGGGTCTCCTGGACGGATCGACGGCGGACGACTGGCGAGACGGAACTGCGCGGCATGCTAACCCGCGGCTCTGGCTGGCGGCCAACGGGGCGGGACGCGCCGGCGGTGCCGCGACTTCGACGGCCCGGTTCGGGACGGCCCGGTCACGAGCCGGGTCACGCATAGGGCGAACGCTCGGTTCGGGTTCTCATCGCTCGAACTTCAACGGCACCGTTCCGGACGGCCCGGGCACGAGCCGGGTCGTGAACAGGGCGAACGCTCGGTTCGGGTTCTCATCGCTCGAACTTCAACGGCACCGTTCCGGACGGCCCGGGCACGAGCCGGGTCGTGAATAGGGC
>JBEBGT010000647.1:0-1915 GCA_040081365.1 Candidatus Eiseniibacteriota bacterium
AGCCCGTGGTGCTGGGGCTGCAGAGCGGATCGACGCTGCTCGCGGACGGCGGCACACGCGGCGCGTTCCGCGGGCCCGAGTTCCGGCGTGCGTTCGACTTCTACCTCAGCCTGTATCGCGAGGGCCTGGCGCCCACCTTCGGCCTGCAGGACATCGCGAACATGTACCAGGAGCTGGAGCGCGGCACGTTCGCCATGGTGGTCACGGGCCCCTGGAACCTGGGCGAGTTCGCGCGCCGGCTGCCGGACTCGCTGCAGGGCGCCTGGGGCACGGCGGTGCTGCCCGGCCCCGACGGTCCCGGCGTATCCTTCGCCGGCGGCTCGTCGCTGGTCATGTTCAAGGGCACGAAGCACCCGGCCGAGGCGTGGGCGCTGATCTCGTTCCTGTCGCAACCCGAGCAGCAGGTGCGCTTCTGGCGGCTCACGGGCGACCTGCCGGCGCGGCGCGAGGCCTGGGCCGACACCGCGCTGCTCGCGGATGCGCGCACGCGTGCGTTCGGCGAGCAGCTCGAGCGCACCGCCCCGTGCCCCATGGTGCCGGAGTGGGAGGAGATCGCCACGCGCGTGCTGGAGCAGAGCGACCGCGCGATCCGCGGCGCGGTGACGCCGGACTCGGCGCTCGCGAACCTCGACCGCATCGTGGATCAGTTGCTCGAGAAGCGCCGTTGGCTCGCCGCGCGCAAGCGCGCCGCGCAAGCAGGTCGTGCGGCGCCCGCGGCGGCCGTGGCGGCGGAAGCCCGATGAGCGCTCCCCGCGGCGCACCGCTCGCTGGGCGCCAGGCCCGAGCCGGGCTGCTGTTCGCGCTGCCGTCGGTGATCCTGATCCTCGTGTTCTTCTTCGGGCCGGTGCTCTACGGACTCTGGCTGAGCCTCACCGACTTCGACCTGTACGCGATCGGCGATCCCAGTTCGGTGCGCTTCGTGGGGGTGGCGAACTACGCGCGCGCGCTCACCGATGCCGACTCCTGGAACGCACTGCGCGTGACGCTCATCTACGCGTTCGTGGGCGCGCCGCTTTCGGTGGCGGTGTCGCTCGCCGCGGCCCTGCTCGTGGATGCACAGAGCACGCGCTTCAAGCCGTTCTTCCGCGCGGTGTACTTCGCCCCGGTGGTGACCACGCTCGTGGCCGTGGCCATCGTGTGGCGCTACCTGTACCAACCACAGTACGGGCTCATCAATGCATTCCTGTCCCACTTCGGCGTGCCACGCATCGACTGGATCGGCGACCCGCACTGGGCGCTGCCCAGCATCCTGCTGCTCTCGGTGTGGAAGAACTTCGGTTACAACCTGCTCATCTTCGTGGCCGGGCTCCAGAACGTGCCCAAGGAACTGCACGAGGCCGCACAGCTGGACGGCGCCAACGGCTGGCAGCGGTTCTGGAACGTGACGCTACCCGACCTGGCGCCCGTGTTCCTGTTCGTGAGCGTGACCACGGTCATCAACTACTTCCAGCTCTTCGCCGAGCCCTACGTCATGACGCAGGGCGGGCCGCTGAAGAGCACCACCAGCCTCGTGCTGCTCATGTACGAGCAGGGCTTCCGCTGGTGGCGGTTGGGCTACGCGGCCTCGCTCGCGTTCCTGCTGTTCGCGCTCATCCTGGTGGCCACTGCGGTGCAGATGCGGCTGCAGGCGGGCAAGAAGGAGCGCGCATGAGACGCCTGGGTCCGCTGCTGCTGAACGCGATCCTGTTGGCCGGAGCCGCACTCACCGTGGCGCCGCTGCTGTGGATGCTGTCGGCCTCGCTCATGCCCACGGGGGCGGCCAATACGGCACCGCCACCGCTGTGGCCGAGCCGGGTGACGCTCGAGCATTACGTCGAGCTGTTCTCCCACCTGAACCTGTCGCGGGCGTTCGCGAACAGTCTGCTGGTGTCGGTGCTCGGCACGGTGTGCACGCTGGTCACGAGCAGCATGGCGG
>JBEBGT010000648.1:0-1912 GCA_040081365.1 Candidatus Eiseniibacteriota bacterium
CGGCCATGCCGCGCGCGATCCTGGCGCCGCACCTGGATCCGCGCCGCGAGGGCCACGTGCTGGCCCGCGCCTACACCGAGCTCGGGCCCGAAGTCGGACTGCCGCTGCGCATCGTGGTGTTCGGCACCGGCCACTCGCTCACCGACGACTACGTGGCGCTCACGCGCAAGGCGTTCGAGACGCCGTTCGGCGAAGTGCCGTGCGACACCGAGTTCGTGGACCACGTTGCCCAACAGCTGGGCGATGCGGCCTATCGGGGCGAGCTCGTGCACCGCGACGAGCACTCGATCGAGTTCCAGTTGATCTACCTGCAGCGCCGCTTGAAGTACAAGCGCTTCACGATCGTGCCCATCCTGTGTGGCGGCTTCCACCGTCTGCTGGATGAGCAGAAGACGCCGCATGACGAGCCGGTGATCGAGAAGCTGATCGCCGCGGTGCGCGAAGCCGAAGCGAAGTACCCCGGCCCGACGCTCTACGTGGCCGGCGTGGACTTCTCGCACATGGGCCCGCGCTTCGGCGACCAGCCGCTCGATGCCGAGGCCGGCGAACTGCTGCGGAAGACCGACGAGAAGTGCATCACCGCGGCCGCCACCGGCGATGCCGACCAGTGGTTCCAGGCCATCGCCGCGGGCGACGACGGCACGCGCATCTGCGGCTTCGCGCCCACCTACTGCATGCTGCGCTGTGCCACGCCCGGCGAGGGCCGCCCGCTGTTCTACGCCGAGAGCCCCGAACCGGACGGCAGCGTGGTCACGGTCGCGGCGATGGTGTGGCCGTAGGGCGTAGCGAACCGGGCGACTGAGTTCGAGCGGGGCCGCTCACACGCGTGGCCCCGCGTGCCGATCGCCCACACCGGTTCGAGTTGCCCACTTCACCGTCACCGGTGACGGCGAATTGCCCACTTCGAACTCATGTGGGCAGTTCACACGCGCTGGCGCGTGCGTATTGGCCACATGGCCAGTTCGCGGCGGCTCAACCCTTCGCCCGCCACCCCGGCACCAGCCTCGGCACCCGTGCCGCGTAGTCGCGCCACGCCTCGCCGAAGTGCTTGGCGAAGATCTGCTCCTCGATGTACGTGTGCAGCGCGAACGGCACCATGTAGAGCGCGGCCATGCCCACCGTGAGCACGCTGTCGAACGCCAGCCCCAGCCCCACGCCCAGCGCGACGAGCGACGTGTACATGGGGTGGCGCACGAGCGCATACGGGCCGGTCGTGATCAACGCGTGCTCGGGCTTCACGCCGAAGCTGGCCGAGAACCAGCGCCCGAGCGTGAGCTTGGCCCACACCGCGAGCGCCGCGCCCGCCCACGCCAGTAGCACGCCCACGACGCCCACCGGCAGCTCGAACCCCGCCGGGGCCACCGCCACGTCGCGGCCCAGGAACAGCTTGGCGAGCGCCCACACCAACAGCAAGTTCAGCTCCATGCTGAACAGCACCAGGCGCTCGGCCCAGCGGTGCACCACGAACTTCTGGCCGAACGTGCGTGCGGGCGTGTCGGCGTAGGCGACCAGCACCGGCAGGAGTGCGGCGAGTGCGACCAGACGCAACGGCGAGAGGCTCATGCGCGCTCCTTGTGAAGGGGAGCCAGCGGGGCTAATTTCGCTCCCCCATGCCCTACTGGCTGATGAAGACCGAACCCTCGGAATACTCCTACGCCGACCTCGCGCGCGACAAGCACGTGGTCTGGGAGGGCGTGTCCAACGCCACCGCCCTCATCCACCTGCGCAGCATCGCCAAGGGCGACACCGTGGTGATCTACCACACCGGTGGCGACAAGGCGGTGGCCGGTCTGGCCGAGGTCACGAAGGGCCCCTACCCCGATCCCAAGCTGGGTGACGCCAAACGCGTGGTGGTCGATCTGAAGCCCGTGCGCGCGTTCGCTATGCCCCTGCCGCTGTCCGAGTTCCGCAC
>JBEBGT010000157.1:0-7363 GCA_040081365.1 Candidatus Eiseniibacteriota bacterium
ACTTCATCGACCGGCACAAGCCGGGCACCGACGGCCGGATCACGCTCACGCTGGAGTACCCGGACTACGGCCCGGTGTCGAACTACGCCAAGAGCGAGGACCTGCGCCGCCGCATCTACATGGCGTACCAGAACCGCGCCTTCCCGAAGAACATGGAAGTGTTGGACCGCATGCGCCAGAAGCGCCATGAGCTGGCGCTGGCACTGGGCTTCACGAACTACGCCGACTGCGTGATGGCCGACAAGATGACGGGCAACGCCGCCACCGCCCGCGCGTTCATCGACCGCGTGGTCGCCGCGTCGGAAGACCGCCAGAAGCGCGAGTACACGCAGCTGCTGGCGCGCAAGCAGAAGGACGCGCCGAACGCCAAGGACGTGAACTTCTGGGACTTCGCGTACTACTCCGAGCAGGTACGCAAGACCGACTACGCGTTCGACTCGCAGCAGCTGCGCGCCTACCTGCCCTACGACCAGGTCCAGCAGGGCGTGCTCGACATCGCCTCCAAGTTGTTCGACGTGCAGTTCAAGCGCGTGCCGGACGCACCGGTGTGGCACCCGTCGGTGCAGTGCTATGAGCTGTATGACGGCGGCAAGCTGGCCGGCCGCATCTACCTGGACATGCACCCGCGCGACAACAAGTACAACCACGCCGCGCAGTTCGACATCCGCTCGGGTCTTGCCGGCAAGCAGATCCCCGAGGCCGCGCTGGTGTGCAACCTGCCGGGCGGCGAGCCCGGCGAGGCGGGCCTGTGCGAGTACAACGACGTCAACACGTTCTTCCACGAGTTCGGCCACCTGCTGCACAACATGTTCGCCGGCCGGCGCGAGTGGATCGGCACGGGCGGCATCCGCACCGAACACGACTTCGTGGAAGCGCCGTCGCAGATGCTCGAGGAGTGGATGCGCAGCCCCGAGGTGCTGGCCACGTTCGCGAAGGATCCCAAGACCGGCAAGGTGATCCCGGCCGAGCTCGTGAAGCGCATGAACCTCGCCAACGACTTCGGCAAGGGCCTGTTCGTGCGCCGTCAGATGGTGTACGCGGGCATGTCGCTGGCGTGCTACGACAAGGACCCGGCAGGCGTGTCGACGAACGACCTGTTCGCGGACCTGGTGAAGAAGTACCAGCCGTTCCCGTTCGTGGACGGCACGCACTTCCAGTGCGCGTTCGGTCACCTCGATGGCTACTCGGCCGTGTACTACACGTACATGTGGTCGTTGGTGATCGCGAAGGACATGTTCTCCAAGTTCGACCCCGAGCACATGCTGGCGCCCGGCGCGGCGAAGGAATACCGGGCCACCGTGCTGGCCGCCGGCGGCTCGAAGCCCGCCGCCCAGATGGTGAAGGAGTTCCTGGGCCGCGACTTCAACGAGCAGGCCTGGAAGAAGTGGCTCGACTCCGACGGCGAGGGCAAGGACACGGTCACGCGGCCGTAGTCCGCTCTCCACAGCAGCCGACGGTCCGGCCGGCCGGGGCACTCGCCCCGGCCGGCCGAACTCGTTCATGGCGGTGCCGCCAGGACCGACGACGCACCGGCAGGCCCGCGACACGGACCCGACCCCGCGCACCCCGCTCCCATCCGCGCGATCGCCGTCCGCGGGCACGGAGGCATATTCCTGAGCCGCAACGGGTTGCACTCTGGTCCTGCGCGGGGGGGCGCCCTTGAGGACTACCGGCCGGTTCCACATGGACCCGGTCAGGACTGCATCCGTCCGCCAGAATTCCATGTCCCCATATGAACAGGAACCGTAAAATGGGGGCCGACCCGGCGCCCTTTTCAGCGCCCCTTTCGATACGGAACCCGAGGTTCGCGCCATGCGCTCACATCTTCGCGCCTGCATCGCTCTACTCGTCACCTTCGCCGCGACAGCGCACGCCGCCGCCCCCACCGCTCCGGGTGTGAACCTGCGCTGGGACCAGTGCTATGCCGACGGTGGCGCGCAGTACAAGAACTTCGCCTGCGATGTGAACACGGGTACGGACCGCATGGTGGGCTCGTTCGAGCTCGCTTCACCCATCCTCGGCGTCACGGGGATGGAGATCTACCTGCACGTGGGGGCCGCGAGCGCGACGCTGCCGGCGTGGTGGTCGGTGAGCGGACCGGGCGGGATCGTCGGCTGCCGCAATGCCGTGACCCTATCGCTGCTTCCTCCCGCCGGCGCCGCACTCTGCTCCGACTGGGCAGGTGGGCAGGGAGCCGGCGGCCTTGCCCAGATCCAGCTCAACACGCAGGGCCCGAATCATGAGCGCTTCTTGGGCGGCTCCGCCGTCCCGGCCCCCGTGGACCTCAACGCGGGGCAGGAATACTACGCGTTCACGCTCAACGTCACGCACACCAAGACAACCGGCGCGGGCTCCTGTGCGGGGTGCCTCGAGCCTGTCGTGGTGTTCCTGTCGGCGATCCGCATCGTGCCCGGCACGAACCCGTCGATCGACCTCAATCAAGGCGCGAACTTCAGCGGCAGCCGCTGGGTCTCATGGCAGAACGGCTATCCCATGAACATCCGTCAGGGCTGCAGCCTGACCGGCGGCGGACTCTTCTGCCTGAACCCCACGACGTTCTTCGACGTCGTCCCCTACTCCGTCACGCCGACGCGTAACAGCACGTGGGGACAGGTGAAGTCGCTGTACCGCTGACGCTGCACCCATCGGAAGGCAGGCACCGCATGCGCAAATTACTCGGTTCCATATTCGCTCTGGCCTTCGCGGCCACCACGGCGCATGCCGCGGCGCATGCCGCGGCGCCGAGCGCGCCGGGCGTGAGCCTCAACTGGGACCGCTGCTTCGGCGACGGCAGCGTGCAGTACCGGAACTTCGCCTGCGATGTGAACACGGGCAGCGATCGCATGGTGGGCTCTTTCGAGCTCACGTCGCCCATGCCGGCCGTGACCGGCCTGGAGATCGTGCTCGAGGTCGGCACCGTCGCCGCGGTACCGCAGTGGTGGCTTTTCACTGCGCCGGGCGGAGTCATCGGCTGTCGGGGCTCGGCACTCGGAGCGGGTTTCACGGTGCCCGCGGGCGCGAATGCGTGCACGGATTGGGCAGGCGGTCTGGGCGCCGGCGGACTCGCCGGCTATCGCTCCGACCTCTCGAACCCGACCCGCAGGCACGTGGCCGTCGCCGAAGCCGTCCTGGTCCCCGTGGACCTCACGGCCGGACAGGAGTACTTCGCGTTCACCTTGAACCTGCAGCACACCAAGTCCACTGGCGCCGGCTCGTGCGCGGGCTGCCTGGACCCGGCGGTGATCTTCCTGTCCTCGGTCAACGTCGTCCCGGCCACGGGCCGCAGCACGCTGTTGACCGGCGGTGCCAACTACACCGGCAGCCAATGGGTATCGTGGCAGATGGGCTACCCGAGCAACATCTTCCATGGCTGCGGGCACATCACGCCGGACGGTCGCTGTGCGCTCCCGTACGCGGACTTCATTGTCGTCCCCTACTCCGTCACGCCCACGCAAAACAGCACGTGGGGGCAGGTGAAGTCGCTGTACCGCTGATCTCCGCCGCCCCGGCGGCCCCGGATGCCGAACGCCCCCGATCGTGTCGCTCGATCGGGGGCGTTCGCGTTCCAGGACTGTGCTACTCGCTCTTGCTGAGCTCGCCCGGCTTCACCGTGCCGGCCAACAGGTCGGCGTGGTAGCTGGAGCGCACCAGCGGTCCGCTCGCCACGCTCTCGAAGCCCAGCGCCAGCGCCTCGTCGCGCCATGCCGCGAACTTGTCGGGGTGCACGTACTCCACCACCGGCAGGTGCATCTTCGACGGCCGCAGGTACTGGCCGATCGTGAGCAGGTCGCAGTCGTGCGCACGCAGGTCCTTCAACGTCTGCGTCATCTCGGCGTCGGTCTCGCCCAGGCCCACCATGATGCCGGACTTGGCCTTGATGCCCGTGCCCGAGTCCTTCACGCGCTTGAGCACTTCCAGAGAGCGGTCGTAGCGCGCGCTCGGGCGCACCACCGGGTGCAGCCGCGCCACGGTCTCGATGTTGTGGTTGATCACCTCGGGCCGCGCGTCGATCACGCGCTGCAGGTCTTCCATGCTGCCGCGGAAGTCGGGGATCAGCACCTCGACCACCGTGGACGAACGCTTGCGGATCTCCTCGATGACCATCTTGAAGATCGTGCTGCCGCCGTCCTTCAGGTCATCGCGCGCCACCGACGTGATGACGGTGTGGCGCAGCTTCATGATCGCCACGCTCTCGCCCACGCGGCGCGGCTCGTCCCAGTCCACGTAGCCGTTCGGCCGGCCCGGCGCCACGGCGCAGAACCCGCAGCGGCGCGTGCACAGCTCGCCCAGGATCATGATCGTGGCCGTGCCGCGCGCCCAGCAGTGGCCCAGATTGGGGCAGCGGGCCTCTTCGCACACGGTCACCATCTTCTTGTCGCGCAGGAGCGCCTTGGTCTCGGCATAGTCGCCCGAGCCCGGGAGCTGGATCTTGAGCCACGACGGCAGCCGGCGGAACTCGCCCGGCTCCACCGTGCCCACGCCGCCGGCACCCGAGGCACAGCCTTTGGTGCGCGGTGCCAACGGCACGCGCTCCGGCACGGCGGGACGCGGCGCGCCGTACACGCCGATGTTCGGGGTGCTGCCGGGCTCGCCGATGCTGACCAGGTCCTCGGGTGAATTGCTCATGCGTTCGTCCTAGTCCTTCAAGTGCGACGCGGCATCGGCCGGGCCGCCGGCCTTCAGGGCCAGCATGCGGTCGAGCGCCACGCGCGCATCACGCTTCACGTCGTCGGCCACGGTCACGCGGTTCACCACGTGGCCCTCGGCCAGGTTCTCGAGCGACCACAGCAGGTGCGCCGGGTCGATGCGGTTCATGGTCGCACACGGGCAGACGTTCTTCTGCAGCGACCTTATGTTCTGGTCCGGATGTTCCAGTGCCAGCCGGTGCACCAGGTGGATCTCGGTGCCGATCGCCCAGCTCGTGCCGGCCGGGGCTTCGGCGACCTGCTGGATGATGTACTCGGTGGAGCCCACCAGGTCCGCGGCCTGCACGACATCGAACGGACACTCCGGGTGCACCAGCACCCTCACGCGCGGGTCCGCGGCGCGCACCTCGTCGACCTGCGACTTCGCGAACTTGCCGTGCACCGAGCAGAAGCCGCGCCACAGCACGATGCGCGTGTCGGCCTCGAACGCGCGGGCGTTCACCTGACGCGGCTTGGACGCGCGCCAGACCCAGTCGGCCATGTGGTCGAGCGGCACGCCCATGCGGTACGCGGTGTTGCGCCCCAGGTGCTGGTCGGGCAGGAACAGCACGCGCGGCTTGCGCGCCCACGCCCACTCCAGCGCCTGCTTCGCATTGCTCGACGTGCACACCACGCCGCCACGCGCGCCGCAGAACGCCTTGATCGCAGCCGTGGAGTTCATGTAGGTGATGGGCGTGAACGTGTCGTCGTGCTCGGCCAGCAGTTGGTCCCAGGCGTCTTCGACGTCCTCGAGCGTGGCCATGTCGGCCATCGAGCAGCCGGCCTTGATGTCGGGCAGCACCACCTGCTGGTGCGGCTGCGCCAGCACGTCGGCGGACTCGGCCATGAAGTGCACGCCGCAGAACACGATCGTGTCGGCTTCGGCCTGCGAGGCCGCGAGCTGCGAGAGCTTGAACGAGTCGCCGCGGAAGTCCGCGAACTCGATGATCGCCTCGCGCTGGTAGTGGTGGCCCAGGATGACGCAGCGCTTGCCCAGACGGCGTTTCACCGCCCACGTGCGCTCGCGGATCGTGTCCGCGTCGAGTGCCACGTAGTCGGTGAACGGCTTGGGCCCCGTGGTGAGGGGCCCGGACACGAGCGTCATCTCACTCCAGCCCGGCTTCCTTGATCTGCTGACGCCCCGAGAAGCCGTCCTCGAGCGCGTGCCAGTGGTTCACCTCGGGCTCCTGCACTTGCCAGCACAGGAACACGAGCTGGTCCCCCTTCAACGAATAGAAGTCGACCAGTCCGCGGTCGAGATCCTTCACCAGCACGCCCTTGGAGTGCAGCTCCTGCACGCCCTTCCCGATCGATTCGCCCAGCCGGCGGCGCTTCTCCTCGAGCGAGCGTAGCTCGAGCGTGTCGGGGTTCTCGGGCGCGGCACCCGACGTGGCCACGAGCAGGATGTCCATGCGGCGCTCGAGCCGGTCGAACTCGCGCTTCTTCATCACCAGACGTTCCAGGCGCGGACGGATCTCGGCCGCGACCTTGTTGGCCTCTTCCACCGTGAACAACTCGATGCGCACGCGCGCCTCCCGAACCCAAGTGTCGGAGCTTACGGTCTCAGTGCGTCTCGAACGACTTGCCACAGCCGCAGGAACGGACGGCGTTGGGATTGCGGATCGCGAAGCCCGTGGCCTGCAGCGACTCGACCCAGTCCACCTCGATGCCCTTGAGCACGGTGGCCGCTTCGGCATCCACGAACACCTTCACCCCACCGAACTCACCCACCCAGTCGCCGGGCTGCTGCGCTTCGGCGAACGCCATGCCGTACTGATAACCCGAGCAGCCACCCTGCTGCACCGTGAGCCGGAGGCCGGCCACCGGCTCGGGCTGCTGCGAGATGAGTTCGCTGAGCTTGCGGCTCGCGGATTCCGTCAAAGTCACCATACCGAAGTTCCTCCCGTGAGGCCCGGGGCCACCCCGGGACCATCCTTGGATGTATCGGCGCTCCGTGCGATGCCCGCCAGTGCCCAGACGTCGGCGGGCGCGACCTCGCGAATACCGTCAAACTGAAGCCGTGCAACGAGTTCCGCCGTCACATCGGCGCGCACGCGGGCCAGTGTGGGAGCACGCTCACCCAGTTGCTCGGCCACCGACGTCATGCGGATGTCGTGGAAGCCGCACGGGTGGATGAGACCGAAGTCGCCCAGATCGTTGGCCACGTTGAGCGCCATACCATGGTATCCCACCCAGCGCCGCACCGCGACGCCGATGGAGGCGATCTTCTGGTACTCCGACAGCCACACGCCCGTGCGCCCGGGCACGCGCTGGCCTTCCAGGCCATGGCGCGCGAGCGCGGCGATGATCGCGTCCTCGAGCGTGCGCAGCCAGCGGTGCAGGTCGCGGCCCACGCGATCGAGCGCCACCACCGGATAGCCCACCAACTGTCCCGGGCCATGCCAGGTGACGTCGCCGCCGCGCGGCACTTCGACCACCTCGATGCCGGCGCGCGCGAGTGCGGCGGCATCGGCACGGACGTTGCCCGCGCTCGGGCTGCGTCCCACTGTGAGCACGGGCTCATGATCGGGGTACAGCAGCCAGTCACCGGTCTCACCCGCGGCCCGCAACGCCACCAGCGCGTCCATGAGTGCAAGTCCGTCGCGGTAACGCGTCGGTCCCAGCGCACAGACGTTGAGCGTGTTCACGGGTGGCCTCGGGTGGATTCGGGCGCGGGG
>JBEBGT010000158.1:0-7363 GCA_040081365.1 Candidatus Eiseniibacteriota bacterium
GGCTTGACCACCCCCGAGCGCGGTCCCTAGAGTCGTCCTCTTCCGTACACTCACAGCGACTCCCCGGAGGCTTCTGTGCCCGTTCGCGGCATCGGTATCGACGTCTGCAAGGTCGAGCGTATCTCCGAGTCGTTGCAGCGTTTCGGGGAGCGCATGGAGCGCCGGTTGTTCACCCCCGACGAGCTGGCCTACTGCCGTGGGTTCAAGGATCCCATGCCGCACCTGGCGGCGCGCTTCGCCGCCAAGGAGGCCACCAGCAAGGCTCTGGGCACGGGCATCGCCGGCGGCATCGGCTGGACGCAGATCGAAGTGGTGCAGCCGGGCGGGCGCAAGCCCACGCTGCGGCTCACCGGTGCGGCGCTCGAACGCTTCACCGCCATGGGTGCGACCACGTCGCACGTCTCGCTCTCGCACGACGGCGGCTTGGGCGTCGCGTGCGTGGTGTTGGAGGGTTAGTGTCCCTTCCTGGAGATCATGCACACGTCTCGGCGGCCCTCGTGGGCGCCCACTGCGTTGCTCCTCCTCGACGTATCTCCCGGATACGACTTCGTCGTCGCGCCTTGTGGGCACCCACGAGGACTCACCGATCCGCGCGCATGATCTCCAGGAAGGGACACTCGTGGCCCGCCTGAACCGAGTGCTCATCGCCAACCGCGGCGAGATCGCGGTGCGCATCATCCGCACGCTCCGAGAGACCGGCCGCACCAGCATCGCCATTTTCAGTGAGCCCGACCGCACGGCGCTGCACGTGCTCATGGCCGACGAGGCCTACGCCGTGGGCGCGGGCCCGTCGAGCGAGAGCTACCTGAACATGGCGCGCGTGATCGAGACCGCCAAGCGCGTGCGCGCCGACGCCATTCACCCGGGCTATGGCTTCTTCGCCGAGAACGCCACGTTCGCGCGCGAGTGCGCCAAGGCGGGCATCGTGTTCATCGGGCCCTCGCCCGAGACGATCGACGCGCTGGGCGACAAGCTCATGGCGCGCAAGGCCGCGCTGGCCGCGGGCGTGCCGGTGGTGCCGGGCTCGCCGGGGCCGGTGGATTCGCGCGACGAGGTGAAGAAGTACGCGCGCGAGATCGGCTACCCGTTGATGCTCAAGGCCGCGGCCGGTGGCGGCGGCAAGGGCATGCGTGTGGTGCGCAGCGACGCCGAACTCGACGCGGCCTGGGACCTGACGCGCGGCGAGGCCAAGGCCGCGTTCGGCGACGAGCGCGTGTTCGTGGAGCGCTACATCGAGCGGCCGCGCCATGTGGAGGCGCAGATCCTGGCCGACCACACCGGCCGCGTGGCGTTCCTGGGCGAGCGCGAGTGCTCGGTGCAGCGCCGGCACCAGAAGCTCTTGGAAGAAACGCCGAGCCCGGCGTTCGACGCCGCCACGCGCAAGGCGTTCGCCGAGGCCTCGTGCAAGGTGGCCAAGCAGGTGGGCTATCTGTCGGCTGGCACGGTCGAGTTCATTCTGGATGAGCAACGCCGGTTCTACTTCTTGGAAGTGAACACGCGGCTGCAGGTGGAACACCCGGTGACCGAGATGGTCACGGGCCTGGACCTGGTGGCCGAGCAGCTGCGCGTGGCCGAGGGCGATGAACTGTCGTTCGGCGATCACCCGCCCGAGCCGCGCGGCTGGGCCATGGAAGCGCGCATCATCGCCGAGGACCCGAGCAAGAACTTCATGCCGAGTGTGGGCCGCATCGAGCGCGTTCGCTTTCCTCAGGGACCCGGCGTCCGCAACGACTCGGGCATCTACCGCGGCTACGACGTGCCGGTGTTCTACGACTCGCTGCTCGCCAAGCTGGTGGTGTGGGGCAGCGATCGCGAGCAGGCGCGCCGCCGCATGGTGCGCGCGCTGGACGAGTTCGTGCTCGAAGGACCGCACCACAACATCGCGTTCCATGCCTGGCTGGCGCTCCACCCCGAGTTCGCGGCCGGCAACCTGTCGACACGTTTCCTCGAAGAGCACTGGAAGCCCGGCGCGCTGAAGCCCGGCCCCGAGGCCACCAATGCCGCGCTGCTCGCAGCCGCGCTGCACGAGCGCGAGGAGCGCCTGCGCGTGCAGGTGGGCGGTGCCACCGACACCGGCAGCACGCGTTCGGCCTGGAAGTGGGCCGGCCACGAGCGAGGTGGCCGATGAAGCTGTGGGTCACGCTCGAGGGCCTCGAGGCCGAGGTCACGTTCCACACCGAGGGCGAGCACCTGGTGCTCGAAGCCGACGGCCGCCGCATCGAGGCCGACTTCGTGCGCCTGCCGGACGGCGAGGTGTACTCGCTGCTGATCGACGGCCGCTCGCACGTGGTGCGCGTGTCGCCGGCCGACGACGCCCTCGAGGTGGAGATCCGCGGCTCGGTGATCCCGGTCGAAGTGAAGCACCCATTGGAGAAGATGCTGCAGGCCGCCGGCGGTGCACGCGCCAAGGCGCGCGGCGAGACCGTGCTGGCCCCCATGCCCGGCGTGGTGGTGGCGCTGCGCGTGAAGGTGGGCGACACGGTGACGGCCGGCCAGGCCGTGGTCGTGGTGGAAGCCATGAAGATGCAGAACGAGCTGGCCGTGGCGCACGACGGCGTGGTGACCGAGGTGCTGGTCGCCGAGCGCGCCGCGGTGTCGGCGGGGCAGCCACTGGTGAAACTCGGGCCCCTGCCGGGAGGCGCGGCGTGAAGAAGAAGGCCGCACCCAAGAAGTCCGAGCCTAAGAAGTCCGCGCGCCCCGCACTGCCGGCGGTCGCCGCACGACTCACGCCCTCGGAACTGCCGGTCGATGTGGCCTACTTCCCGGCCGACCTGCCGCGCGACCTGGGCAAGCGCACGCCGCCCGCGGGCGAGGCGCCGTACACGCGCGGCATCCATCCCGGCATGTACCGCTCGCGACTGTGGACCATGCGGCAGTACGCCGGCTTCGGTTCGGCGCAGCAGACCAACGAGCGCTTCCGCTATCTGTTGGCGCAGGGCCAGACCGGGCTGTCGGTGGCGTTCGACCTGCCCACGCAGATGGGCTACGACAGCGATCATGCGCTGGCACGCGGCGAAGTCGGCCGCGTGGGCGTGGCGATCTCGTGCCTCGCCGACATGGAGCAGCTGCTCGACCAGCTGCCCTTGGACCGCGTCACCACCAGCATGACGATCAATGCCACTGCGCCGCTGCTGCTGGCGTTCTACGTGGCCGTGGCCGATGCGCGCGGCACCCCGCGCGCGAAGCTCGGCGGCACCGTGCAGAACGACGTCTTGAAGGAATACATCGCGCGCGGCACGTACATCTACCCGCCGCAGCCGTCGCTCCGGCTCATCACCGACCTGTTCGAGTTCACCGCGCAGGAAGTGCCGCAGTGGAACAGCATCTCGGTGTCGGGCTACCACATGCGCGAGGCCGGCTGCACCGCGGTGCAGGAGCTGGCGTTCACGCTCGCCGACGGGCTCACGTACCTCGAGGGCGCGCGCGAGCGCGGCCTCGACCTGGTGACCATCGCGCGGCGCATGTCGTTCTTCTTCAACGCCCACAACCACCTGTTCGAGGAAGCCGCCAAGTTCCGCGCCGCCCGCAAGCTGTGGGCCGAGCTGCTGTACGAGCGCTTCGGCATCACCGACGCCGAGGCGCGCAAGCTGCGCTTCCACACGCAGACCGCCGGCTCGATGCTCACCGCGCAGCAGCCGCTCAACAACGTAGTGCGCGTGGCGATCCAGGGCCTGTCGGCCGTGCTCGGCGGCACGCAGTCGCTGCACACGAACAGCTACGACGAGGCGCTGGGGCTGCCGTCCCAGGAATCCGCGCTGCTGGCGCTGCGCACCCAGCAGATCCTCGCGCACGAGAGTGGCGCCACCGATGCCGTGGACCCGCTGGCCGGCTCTTACTGGGTCGAAGCCATGACCGCGCAGCTGGAGACGCAAGCGCGCGCGCTCATCGCCGAGGTCGACGCGCGCGGCGGCATGCTGCAGGCGATCGCCGAGGGCTGGGTGCAAGAGCAGATCCACACGGCTGCCTACCGCTGGCAGCGCGACGTGGAGAGCGGCGACCGCGTGGTGGTGGGCGTGAACAAGTTCGGCGACAACGCGCCCATTCCCGCGCCGCCATTCAGCATCGACCCGGCCGTCGAACGCGAGCGCGCGCAGTTCCTGGCCGACTGGCGCGCGAGCCGCGACCGCATGGCGTGCGACGCCGCACTCTTGAAGCTCGACGCCGCCGCTCGCGGCACACAGAACCTGGTGCCCCCGATCCTGGCCGCGCTCACCGCGCGCGCCACGCTCGGCGAGGTGTGCGACACCATGCGCGCCGTGTTCGGCGTGCACCGCGCGGGAGACAAGCTATGAGCGAGAAAGCACCGTCGTACGGCGCCGGCGACCCCGCTGCGGTCACGGCCCTCTCCCACGTGGCCATCGCGGTGCGCGAGGCCGACCCGCTGGTGCAGACGTTTGTTAGCGCGCTGGGCGCGCGCCTCGGCGGCGAGGAGTTGCTCGATGAGGGCCGGCTGCGCGTCGTGTTCATCCACCTGGGCCCGGTCACGATCGAGCTGTTGGAACCGCGCTCGCCCGAGCACACGGTGGCCAAGTTCCTCGACACGCGCGGCCCCGGGTTACACCACGTGAGCCTCGAGGTGCGCGACATCGTGGCGCAACTCGCCGCCGCGAAGGCCGCGGGCGCGCGCCTGATCGACGAAGCCCCGCGCCCCGGTGCGCACGGCACGCAGGTGGCGTTCATGCACCCCAAGAGCTTCGGTGGTGTGCTCGTGGAGCTGTGCCAGTCCAAGTAGCTCACGAGCGCAGCACATGCCCTCGCCAGAACGTCATCGGACGGCCCTCTTCGCGCCATCGTCTGCCCGAGTTCGGCAGGAGCTCGTACTCGATCTCGGGTGGGTTCTCGGACCTCGTCCACTCATCCTCATGATTCCAGACCCACCTGACACCGGTCCGGATCAGGACGACTCCACCCCGCAGATCCGCCCGTAACTTCTCGAGCTCATCGCGTGATTCACGCACCTTTCGTCGCCGGGAGCGCTCCGCCGGTATCCCGAACCCCACGGCTGCAGCCAGGAGGACCGCCGAGATGAGTTGGGAATCCGGGTCCGGTCTGTAGAAGCGAAGTGCGAGGGCGGAGATGACCAGCGAAGGAATCAGACTGAATCCGTAGAACACCCAATGCGTCCGGCGCCGAGCGCACTTCTCGACTTCGAGCCGCAGCTCCACGAGCTCCGGGTCGGTGAGTGCGCGACCAGGTTCGGCGGACCCGGGCGTCGCCCCGGAGTGGCCGGTGGCCACGCGCTCGAACGAGACCGGCGCAGGCGCCACGATGCTCACCCGCATGGAATTCCCCGGATCGCCCCGCGAGAGATCTCGACAAGACGGCAAGCGCATCTCGCGGTTCTGCCGCGAACCGGAATCGTCCGGCGCCATGGCCTCGAACATCTCCACCCGGCCCGAGGCGAGGTCGCGGCCGGCGTCGAGCCAAGCGCCGAACCAGAGCTTGCCCAGCACGAAGCAGATGAGGGACAGAATCCCAGCGCAGAGCATCGGGAATACAATGTCTGCGTTGCTCCCGCATGGACCCGTCCGCGGCGGGACCATCCTCACCACGAGCCAGGCGAATGCCCAGATCAAGGCAGGCACGCCGACGAAAAACCCAGCGGCCCAGGTCAGAAGCCTCGGACGCAAGCGCGTGAGCCGCTCGCGCTCGGACGGCGACAGATCTCGCTCGCCGATACTCCGCGCATCACCGACCCATCGCTCGGGCTTGAAGGCGTTCATGCCCGTTCCATCGGCAGACTCGTGGCTCGGCTTCACCACGCGGGAGATATTCGTATTCGGCAGCTGCGCGCAAGGCAGCCGCAGTCCGGCCCGCTACACCAGCCCCAGCCGCCTCGCCTGATCGTTGGCGAACAGTCCGCCGGGGTCGAGCGTGCGGCGGAGGTCGCCGAAGCGCGTGAGGTTGCCGCCCAGCGACTGCGCGAACGAGCCCGCGTCGACTACCTGATCCTTGGCGGGGTAGTACTTGCCGCCAGCATCCAGCACGAGCTTGGTGAGGTCGGCGGCCGTGTCCCTCAGGCGCTGCGCGTCGCGTGGCACCTTGAAGTCGAGCGCCAGCGACCAGCCGTCGAGGCCGTGCGACAGCAGGTAGTCGTCGGCCTTGTGGCGCTTGAAAACGCCCAGGTAAGACACCACGCCGCGGCGCTGGCACAGCTTCAACGCCTCGGCGAACGCATCGCGGGCTGATGCGTCCGGCACGAACAACTGCACCTGGATGAATCCGCCAGGGCCGTACGCCAGTCGCCAATCCGGCACGTAGTCGAGCAGGAACGCGAAGCCGGCGTGCGAGTCGCGGTAGGTGCCGTCCTTGCCCGTGGGCTCGGGCAGCGCGTACTTCACGGCGTTCACGAACTTCGCCCCAGTGTCGTTCATGAAGAACGACATCGGGATCCACAGCAGCGACTTGGGCATGCCCGCGATGCTGCCCGGCAGGTCCTGATCGGCGAGCGTGAGCTTGGCGGCCCCACCCGGGTCCTCGGCGGCCGACAAGTAGTTCGCCTTGTGCACGAGCCCGCGCCCGAGTGCAGCACCCGACGCGAAGCAGTCCACCCAGCCCACCACGTAGTCAGACGTGGGCAGATGTTCCTCGAACTGCTCGAACATGTGGGCGAGCGACTTGGACACCAGCGGCCGCACCTTGAGTTCGCCGGACTCCAGATGCTTCATCTGCAGCTTCACGCGCGTGACGGCACCCAGCAGGCCGAGCCCGCCGATCACGGCGCGGAACAGTTCGGGCTCCTGCGTGCGCGAGAGTGTCTTCAACTCGCCATTGGCCGTGAGCAGGTCCAGCTCGAGCAGCGAGTCACCGAACGGACCCACCTTGAAGCAGTTCTTGCCGTGGATGTTCATGCCCACGCAGCCACCCATCGTGGGGTGCATCGTGCCCGGCACCACCGTGGGCCACCAGCCCTGCGGCAGCGCGTGCCGCCACAGGTCGGCGATGCTCGCACCGCCCTCGGCGTCGATCACGCCGGTGGCGCGGTCGAAGCTCAGGATGCGCGACATGCCGCGGTTGTCGATCGCGAGTTGCCCCGAGTTGAGCGAGGCATCGCCATAGCTGCGACCCGAGCCGCGGAACGACACCTGCATGCCCTCGGCGCGCGCGGCGGCGAACACGGCCGCCAGCTCGGACACACTCGTGGGCCGCACCGAACGCGACAGCGAACGCACCGAGCCGCCGAAGCCATCGAGCACGCGGTATGCCGCCGAGGTACGGAGGCTCATCTAGATGTTCACGCGGCGGAACAGGAACGACGGGATATGGCGCAGCACCATGGCCACGAGCCACCACTGCCCGGGGACGAACACGCTCGGGCTGCCGCCGCGGCGCGCGGCCGCCAGGATGAGCGAGGCCGCCTTGC
>JBEBGT010000159.1:0-7319 GCA_040081365.1 Candidatus Eiseniibacteriota bacterium
CTATTCATGAACGGTGAGCCGAGAAGTCCGTGTGTCCGCCAGTCGCAAGGAGCGGGGCCCGGCCGCGACGCAGCCATGTTGAGAACACTGTGAGGAGCGGACGGGTTCTGCGACGCCGCGAATGGCGGGCAGACGGGCTTCGCAGGCCACCGGCTCATGAATAGTCCAGGCTAGGCCCGGTCCTCGCCCGGCAACTCGTAGTCGAACTCGTACAGGTGCTTGCCGGCGTCGACCACGATCTTCATCTCCCCGCGCAGGCCCTGCAGGCCGTCCGTGCCGCTGTCGGGCACGACCGTCACGGAGCTGGATGCCCCGCTGCATCGAGTTGCCGTCGTGGGACCCGTGGGGCGCTGGGGAGCTTGCGTCACCGCGGCTGTTGGCACGCGGGCCGGACGGCCGCATGCGGCGCTAGTGCGCGCGCTGCCCTGCCTCGAGCCGCGCGGTCTACGGCGCTGTTCTCGAGTGGCGTTTGTATGTGAGCGGCGACCCGCGCGTCAAGATTCCAGGACCGCATTCCGAACCCTCCAGTCGCTTCGGACCAAGGCGTGCAAAGACGGTCGGGCGACCTTCAGGGATGTTGCGCCGCTGCCGCGCGCAACATCCCCCCTACCACCCCTCCCCTGGCCTCAGCGACGCTCGAACGCGGCCACGCGGCTGGACTCCGCACCGCTCACCAGATCGCGTACCTTCAGCTGGACGCGATAGCGCCCCGCGGGCAGGCCTGATACGGGCACGCGGAAGAACTGCCGGCGAACGTCACCACTTGCGACCTCTGCGCGCATCACCTCGACCGTGGGCGGGACCGGCTTCGGGGCCAGGAGACGCGCGAGGAACGAACGACGGTCCCGAGTCTCTGGCTCCACCGTGCAGGTGTATTCGAACCGGCGCTCTCCCTCCGAAGTCGGCCTCAGTCCATGGATCTCGCCATAGGCGACCAACTGCTCACCCGACTGCGGCACCAAACCCGTACTGGGTTCGAGCCGCACGACACCCTCGCTCGCCATGCTCGCCTCGGGCCGTCCGCACACCACCACCAGATCGCTCAAGGAGAGCCCGGCGTCCGGCACCGAGACCGCCACCTCCTGACGCAACACCGCGCGTCGACGATCCCCGTCACCGACACGCACGGCGATCTGATACCGGCCGGGAGCGAGCGAGGCGTCGAAAGACGACGCACGGAGTTCCACAGGCCCACAGGCCGAGGGACCGAATGTGGCACGCCCGCGCGTCAGAATGGCCGACGCGGAGTCGAGCACCACCCAGTCGGCGTCGAGCGAAGCCGCGGCTCCGGCCAGCGACTCCAGCTGCGCGAGCACGTGATCGCCCGCCTCGGACGGGAAGCGCGCGACCCGGCACATCGCGCCGAGCGGTTCCATGCCCTCCGGCAGCGCGCGGAACGTGACCCAACCCCCGAGCGCGGCCACTAGTTCGGGGTGCGTCGCCAGCGACTCAGCGAAGGCGTGCACCGCACTCCCGTACCGCGAGCGGTAATGACCCTGCGGGTTCGAGGCTCCGAACCACACTCGCATGCCGAGGTCCGGATACGTCCACGCCAGGGTGTTCCCGATGTCAGCGGGGCCGTTCATTCGCATGGGCTGGAGCTCGCGCACCGCGGGTGAGCCGAAGCGAACGGTGATCCGGCCGCGCTCATCGAGGTCGTCAAAATTGTCCACGCCGTAGAGCAGCAGCGCGCGAGTCATGCGTGCGTCGAACTCGACCCGGGCTTCGTTGTACTCGGAGATGGGGTCGGGATCGTTGCTCCGCCAGAACTCCGTCGCGCGCGCCTCGCGCGCGGAAGGCTCAAGTTCCTCGTAAGCCTCCCGCATGCGATACGGCAACAACGGTGTGAGCTCAAGGTAGCGTGTTCGCTCGGAGGCCGGGAGCCGCGGAATCGCACGCTCGTAGATCGCGCCGGCCGCCCCAGGGTCACCAGCGGACTGGAGTGCGCATGCCACGAGAACGGCCGCGTGTGGATCCTCCGGAGCGGAGCGCGCGGTGAGGACCGCCACCGCCAACGCCGCCGAGTCCTGGCCCGCCTCGATCAGGAGGGGTACCAATAGTTCGCCGCAGCGCAGGTCGCGCGGACCGAACCGCAGCGCTCGAGTGAGCGATGCGATCGCCCGGTCGAGGGTGACTTCCTCAGGATCCATGAGCCAAGCGCGTCGCTCGGTCTCGCCGAGCAGCAGGTGCCCATCAGAGGACTGGGGCGAACGCGCGAGCAGCCCCTCTGCGAGCATGCGCGAACGCTTCAGCATTCCAGCCTCGAGCGAGAGCCGTCCCAGCGAGAGCACGATGCGCGAATCGTCGGGCGCGAGCCGAATCGCCTCCTCGAGCTCCTCGCGCGCGAACTGCCGTTGTGCAGGCGTTCCCAGCGCGAGTCGGCGGATCGCGTCACGCCACAGTACGTCCGCGCGGCTCGTGCGATCGGCGGAGAAAGCGGGCAGGGGGAGCAGGAACAACAGGACCATGAATGACAGCAGCTTCGTCGGGATGGGCTTCATGAAGCCACCTCCAGAGGATGCCCGGTACTGAGGAGCCAGTTTCGGTCCGGCGGCGTCATCCCGTCAAGACCTCGATCCACGTGGATGCAGGTTCCGAGGGCTTCGCCGGAAGCCGCTCCGCGGGCTGGCTCACAGCGTGAGCCCCTGATGCGGGGCGCTGGCGAATCTAGAGCGTACACGCGAACCGGTCGCGCCCCATGGGTTCGGGCCTATTCGTACTCGAACTCGTACTCATGAGCATCAACCGGCTAGGATGATGTTGCGCCAACTGGAGGTGATGCCCGCGGGGCGAGCAGTGCCCGAGTCCGCCCCCCCACGATCAGCTCCGCCAGCGGTCCCAGCGTGAGCGCCGCCTGATCGCACGCGCCATGCGCCCAGTGCCATGCGTCAGGGTCGATCCACGCGCTGTAGGGCGCGTCGAACGAATCGCGCTGAGCGATTTCCGTGGGCAGCAGCAACGGAGGCGGGCGGTGCAGCCGTTCAAGGGCGTCGAACTCCGGCTCGTGAGCCGGTTCTAGGCAGTCTCGCCGGTCTCGCCCGGCAGCTCGTAGTCGAACTCGTACAGGTGCTTGCCGGCGTCGACCACGATCTTCATCTGCCCGCGCAGGCCCTGGAGCCCGTCCGTGCCACTGTCGGGCACGACCGTCACCGACAACGAGGCCTGCCCGCGATCCATGCTGCCGCTGTGCTGCAGCGCGAACGTGCCGCTGCGGCCGGCCAGCGTGCCGGTCACGAACTCGATCGCGACGTATCCGGCGGAGCCCTTCACCGGCGTGAGCGCGCTCAGCATCTCGCCCTTGCTGGTGGCCTGGAGCCCGCCCGCGTGGCCGGGCAGGAACTGCTTGTCGATCGACAGCCGGCCGAACGCGATGCCTTCGCGTGCCGCGTCGGTCGGCAGGGCCTGCAGCTTCACCTCGAATGGTCCGTGTGCGATGGGCATGGTCCCTCCCGCGACGAACGCGGCGGCGGTCAGCCGCCGAAGCGCTCGCGATAGTCCTTCATGGCGGCCCGCACCACGGCCACGGCGTGGCGGCGGCCGTACACCTGGTGCACGAGCGCCGGCGACTTCATGCGCGGCCGCGACTTGTAGGCGAGGAAGTAGTGCTCGAGCCGCTCGACCATGGCCGGCGGCAGGTCCTCGATGCGGCGCACGCTGCCGAAGACGTCGTCGTTGGCGAGCACCGCGATGATCTTGTCGTCGGCCTCGCCGTGGTCGACCATCTGCAGCCCGCCCACGACGCGCGAGCGGATCAGGATCTCGGCGCGGCTGATGGGACGCTCGGACAGCACGCAGATGTCGAGCGGGTCGCCGTCGCCGTGCGTGCCGTTGGCCACCAGCTCGCCCACGTGCGGGCCGCAGTAGGTGCGCGGGATGAAGCCATAGAGCGCCGGCACGTTGGAAGACAGTCGCTGCGGCCGGTCCACGCGCACGTAGCCCGAGGCCTTGTCGACCTCGTACTTCATGAGGTCGAACGGCGTCATCTCGATGAACGCGTCCACGACCTCGGGTGCTTCGGCACCCGGATCGAGTCCGTGCCAGGGATGCGGCCGGAAGTGGCTCGGCAGTTCGACCTGCTTCGTGACTTTCGCGTGGACTCGGGACTTCATGGCGTTCTCCTGCGCGTGGGGTGCGCTTGGCGTTCGGCCGGCGGCGGGCGCTACATCGTCGTGCACAACCTACCGGCCACGGCCCGCGACGGCCAGCCGCCGGAGCCGTTCACAGCGTGGTCCCGAACCAGCGGCCGACCAAGGCCGTGCACAGCATGGCGACCGCGCCCCAGAACACCACGCGCAGCGCGCCACGGAACACGGGCGCGCCCCCCAGGTGGGCCGCGGTCGCGCCGAGCCCGCCCAGCAGCAGCACCGAGCTCACGCCCACGACACGCGTGAGCCACGCTCCCGGCAGGAACGCCGCCAGCAGCACCGGCAGGGCGGCACCGAGCGCGAACGCGGCGGCCGAGCTGAGCGCGGCCTGGATCGGGCGCGCGCGCGTGAGCTCGTGGATGCCGAGTTCGTCGCGCGCGTGCGCCCCCAGCGCGTCGTGCGCCGCGAGTTGCCGCGCCACCTGGTCGGCCAGATCGGGCGCGAGCCCGCGCTGCACGTAGATGCCGGCGAGCTCGGCATGCTCGGCTTCGGGCTGCGTGGCGAGCTCGGCGCGTTCGCGCGCGAGGTCGGCGTTCTCGGTGTCGGATTGCGAGCTCACCGACACGTACTCGCCCGCCGCCATCGACAGCGAACCGGCGACCAGGCCCGCCATGGCGGCCAGCAGCACCGCGGCGCGACTCGGCTCGGCCGCGGCCACCCCCACTACCAGGCTGCTGGTCGATGAGCCCGTCGTTGGCGCCGAGCACGGCCGCGCGTAGCCAGCCGATGTGCTCGGTGCGATGCCGTTCGACATGCACCATGGCGTCCTCCCCGCGTGCGAGCGCTGCGTGGCACGCCCGGCCACCGTAGCCCTTCGCGGGTGCGCTGTCAGGTGGCCGGAGTGACCACGCTCAGCGGCGTGCGGCGGGAAACGCAGCCAGGAACGCGTTGGCGAAGCCGGAACGCTCGATCGCGGCCTCGTCGAGCCGCGTCGGCCATTGCAGGCCCTCGGAGTTGGCGAGCAAGATGAGCGTCAGGCCCTCCGCGGGCACCTTCAACCAGAGTGCCGAGTAGCAGCCGTCCCACAGGCCCGTGTGCCACACCAACCGCCGCCCGGCTCGGTCGGCGATGAACCAGCCGAGCCCATAGGGCAACTCCTCCCCGCTCGCGGTACGGTAGGGTGTCCACATCTGCGCGCGCGACGCCGGCGAGATCAACCGGTCGGTCGTGAGCGCGCGGTCCAAGCGCGCGAGGTCCATGGCCGAGGCGATGACTCCCCCGGCCGCGCCGTCGCCCTGCGGCGGTGGCGGTGCCGAGCGCACCAGCGTGCCCGTCGAGTCGACGTGGTAGGGCAGCGCGAGCTGATCGGCGAGTGACGCCGGCAACGGGCGCTTCCGGAACATGCGGGCCGAGTGCGTCATGCCGGCCGCTCGCAACACGAGCGAGTCGACCAGGTCCGAGAAGCCGACCCCGGCCGCCTCGGCGATGGCGCGCGACATCCACGAATAGGCGGGCGGGTTGTAGAGAAAGCGCGTCCCCGGCTGTCCGTTGGCCGCCATCGACAGCACGTGCCGCATGGTGAGCGTGCTGTCCTGGCAGGCGAAGTCGGCGAAGAACGGCCCGGGCTCGCCGCGCGTGGACGCGCAGAAGTCCACGAAGTCCACGGTCGGCCACAGCGGCCGATCGAGATCGAGCCGCCCGGATTCCACCAACCGCAGCGCCGCGATCGCCGAGATCGGCTTGCTCACCGAGGCGATGTTGCTCGGCGTCTCGACGGTCATGGGGATGCGGCGCTCGAGGTCGGCGAAACCGTAGCCGCGCGCCAAGAGCACGCTGGTGTCGCGCAGCACCACCACCGCCAGCCCCGGGATGCGCGCACCTCGCGCCAACTCGGCGAAGCGCTCGTCGAGCACGCGCGCCGCGCGCGCATCGCGGGCCTTGGCGTCCGCACGCTCGGCTGCGAGCGCCGGTACGGCGATCAGCATGCCGAGCGCGAGCGCGAGCGCCCAGCTGGTGCGGCCATGGCGTGATCCCGAATGCGTCCTCAAGCTCGGCACGACGGACTCCGATCGTTGGCGGCCCGCGCACCGACCCTGCGCGCTGCAGGCTGGGGGCGCGGCTGTGGACACCCTACGTGGGAACGCCACGCGGCGTTGCATGGCGACATGGTTCAGGTCCGGTCGGCCGCCTCGGGCGGATATACCAGCGCGAACTCCTCGCACACGATGGCCATGCGCGGATCCGGCTCGCGGCGGAGGCTCGCGCACTCCCGGCTGAAGTACGCCCAGTGCACTCGCCGCCAGTATTCCAGCGACCCGTCCCCCTCGCCCTCGCGGGCGGCGAACTCGGGCCCCACATCTTCGAACGGCACCACGTTCGAGGCGGTGACCGCGAGCACCGCGAGCGGCGTGCCGGCGAAGTCGGTCATGACGCTGAGGCTGCCGACGGCGGGCGGCGCCGAACCTTCGGCCTCGTGCACCCACAGCAGGCTCGCCGTGGCGCGCTTGCGGCCCGCCAGCACGAGCCGGGCGAGCTCGTCGGCCACGTGCTCGGAGTCCGCGAAGTAGAACGCCTCGCGGAAGCGCGCGGCGGTGCCGGCGGGCTGCGTGGCCAGGAACGCCTCCCAGAACGGCCGCACGCGCGCCGGGACGGTGCGGGCGTCCGCGCCGCTGGCGTCGTCCCGCACATAGAGCCGCTCGCTCTCGGCGAGGTCGTGCGCCTGGACTTCGGCGCTCGTCGCCGGCCGGAATCCCAGCCGCTCGAGCAGGCGCACCGAGTGCTCGTTCGCCGCCTCTACGCGCGCCAGGAGTGGGCCCACCGCATGGGCGGCATGCAGGTGCTGGATCATCGCCGCCGTCGCGGCCGTGGCGTGGCCACGGCCACGCTCGCCGGACGCGATGACGTAGGCGATCCAGGCGCTGCACGGGCCGCCACTCGCGCCCGCGGGCGCGGCGTCGCCCACCGGCTCGCACACGGTGGCCTGCACGAAGCCGATCGCCCGGCCGTCGGGCGCGCGCACGATCCAGTTGAGCCAGCGCTGGCCGCCATCGGGCGAACGGCGCGACTCGAGCCGCGCGTAGAGCTCGCGCAGCGCGTCGAGCGACACGGGCGGCTCGCCGTCCATGAACTCGTACAGGGAGGCGTCCGAGAGCAGCGCGAACATCTCGTCCGCGTGCGCCACGGTGAGCGGTTCGAGCCGCAGGCCCGCCGCGTGGAGCGCGGGCATGGCGGGGT
>JBEBGT010000160.1:0-7287 GCA_040081365.1 Candidatus Eiseniibacteriota bacterium
CGTGCGCAATGTGTTGATCGGCGTGAGCATCGTGGCCACGCTGGTGATCATGCTGGTGCTCATGCAGCGCTTTGGCGCGATCGATGTGCCGTTCCTGCGCGGGGCCGCAGGCAGCCATGCTTCTTCGGGTGGCGATAGCGACCAGGAAGGCGCGTTGCTCACGCCCGACACGCAGGACCCCACCGCGGCGCTGATCGATTCGCTGAAGCGTGAGGTGGAGTCGGCCAAGCGCACGAACTCGCTGCGCACCGCGTCGACGCCCAACAGCGTGGAGACCGCACGGCGCAGTGCACCCGTGGTGGACGACTTCAAGCCGAACACCGAGACGCCCGTGCCCGGTTCGGGCACCGAAGCCGCCGCTCCCGCGACGTCCACCGAGAGCGCCACGCACTTCGGTGTGGGCGTGGCCGCGTTCCTGGACGCCGATCGGGCACGCAGCGAGAGGGACCGCCTGTCGAAGGAGACCACTCTCCCCGGCATCGTGGTCCCGTTCCGCGACGCCGGCACGACCATGTACCGCGTGGTGCTGGGCCGCTGGGCCACGTCGGACGACGCCGAGAAGGCCGCGAACGCCCTGATGGAACGCGGCATGATCAACGAAGCGCGCGTGGTGACGATCCCGAAGCGATAACCGATCTGCCCCAAGCTGAACGCCCTCGTCGGGGATGAACCCGGCGAGGGTGTTTGCTTTCGGGGCCGCCCTCTGACGCGCGCTGCCCCTCTGGCCCTCACTTCGCGCGGGCGCCAGCGCTTGAGTTCGCACGACTGCCGCGCGCTTCGACGCGAGCAGCGCCAGCGGCGCCTGCGCGACCATGCGGCGCGCGAAACGCCGCCGCGCCCCCCGGTCGACTTGCGATACCGGCCCACTACCTCTAGTTTCCCCGGGCTCCGGCACCATGCGTCCTCATCGTCTAGAGGCCTAGGACACCGCCCTTTCACGGCGGTAACACGGGTTCGAATCCCGTTGGGGACGCCATTTCAGACCGCGGCCGGCCGGGGTATACTGGGCCGCAGCGCCTCGCGGGCTCCCCCGGCGAGGTGCGACGAGCGGAGCGGTCGCCATGAACCACGGGAATGCTTCGATCCGGAGTGCGCGCTGGTGCTGCAGATGGACCGGCCTTGGGTTGGTGCTGGTGCTCACTTCCCCGGCCCTTCCACCGATCGCGCCTGCGTCGGCCCAGTCGCCCAGCGCGAACAACACGGGCGTGTCGCTGAGCCCACGCCCGGGTCACCTCGTGGGGCCCGGCTCCGGGCTGGAGCTCTCGTGGAAGCTCGCGAACCACTCCGGCATCGCCCTCCAGCTCACCGTGGAGTTCTCGCCGTCACGGGCGTGGCCGTTCCCACCGCGCTTCCCCAGGCTCGACCTGGCACCGGGTGACTCCGCGAACTTGCTCGTCACGGCGACCGTGCCGGACACCGTCGCCGAAGGCGAGTTCCGGGTGCTCGCCCGCGTCCATGTGGACGGAGACACGATGACCCTGGACGCCTGCTCGAACACCGTCAGGATCCGGCGAACGCCAACGGCCGGGGTGCCGGTCGAAGTCGCTCCCGACCTCGTGCGACTGGCGTGGGATACGCCGCTGCGTTGGAACGATCGGGGCATCGTCGAGCAGCAGATCGATGGCGGAGGTTGGTTCCCCAACGGCGCTGTCGTTGCCGACGTGCACGGCACATGCATCTTCGAGGACCGTGCCGCCAAGCCGGGCAGCACGGCCGAGTATCGCCTGCATGCGACGTTCGATGGCGTCTCGATGCTCACGGCGCCCACCACGGTGCACATTCCGGAACGTACGCCGCTCGCGATAGCCGGTCTGCACCCGAACCCCGCCAGGGTCACGCCGGTCCTGGCATTCACGCTGTCGCAGCGTGCCGCCACTCGGCTCGAGATCTTCGACCTCGCCGGTCGACTCGTGTGGCGGCGCGACCTCGGCGTGCTTGCCCCGGGCTCCCATCGGCAGCCCGCCGAAGGCTTCATCGCCCCACGTTCGGGGGTGTACCTGTTCCGGATCACGAACGGGGCGCGGAGCGTGAGCAGCCGCGGTGTGGTCACGCGCTGACACGCCGGGTGGAATCGACCTGCGATCGGATACAAAACCGCAAGCGGCACGCAAGGTCGGGACGCCGCGCTCATCCCGGTCTTTCACGCGTGCGACACGCGTAGCGCGGCACTCGCCACCGGGGCATCGCCTCGAGCGCGTCGTCTGTCACTTTCGACGCGGCGTGTGCCCCCTCGCCCCGTGACTCGCGCCTCGGTGCGCCTGCTCGTTGGAGCCGCGCGGGGAGGCCATGTGCGTCATCCCGATCGGCACTCTCGACTTGCAAAGGGTGAACCATGAACCGCAGAGACTTCTTGAAGACGGCCTCCGTGCTCGGAGCGACGCTGGCGTTCGGGATCGGCGATGCCTGGTCCTCCACGCGCGAATGGCGCGAGCGGCGTGACTTCTACCCCGAGGGCGTCGCCTCCGGTGACCCGTACGCCGACAGTGTCCTCCTCTGGACGCGACGTCCGCCCGTGAATGGCGACGCAGCGGCGCGGCTCACGGTCGAGGTCGCCGAGGACGAGCAGTTCACCCGCGTGGTCGCCACGGCGTCGGCCAAGCTCACCGCGGCGTCGGACTGGACGTGCCGCATCCTGGCCGCGGGATTGAAGCCGGCCACGGTCTACTGGTACCGGTTCACCGACGAGCACGGCAATGGCAGCCGAGTGGGCCGCACCCTCACCGCACCCGCCAACACGGACAAGCGCCCGGTGCGGTTCGCGTTCGTCAGCTGCCAGGACGCCAACACGGGTGCCCAGAACGCCTACCGGCGGATGATCTTCGAAGACGAACGCGCGCCCGAGGCCGAGCGCTTGGGTTTCGTGCTGCATCTCGGCGACTTCATCTACGAGATGGTCTGGTATCCCGAGGACCGCAAGACCTACTACGACCGCAAGATCATCGACATCGTGCGCTACCCGAGCGGCGAGAAGATCAGCGACTTCCACATCCCCACCACCGTCGAGGACTACCGGGCGGTCTACAAAGCCTACCTGCACGATCCCGACATCCAGGACGCGCGGGCGCGCTGGCCGTTCATGTGCATCTGGGACAATCACGAATATTCGTGGCAGGGCTATCAGGGGGTGCAGGTGTTCAAGGGCGAGATCCGCCCCGCTCAGACCCGGAAGGTGGCGGCCAATCAGGCGTGGTGGGAGTTCCAGCCGGCGCGCGTGAAGAAGATGAGTGGGCCGTCGCTCACGGCGTTCGATCCGCCCCAGGTCACCGACACGCCGATCACGACCTACGACGCCATGGGCATGGGGCAGGAGAAGAACAACCTCGCGGCCATCGCCAGCCTGCAGGCGTACCGGGCCACGCGCTGGGGCGCCAACATCGAACTGTTCATCACCGATGAGCGCACCTACCGCTCGCCCGATGCCACCGACGTCCCCGAGGCAGGCGAGTTCAGTGACGCGAACTTCCCCTACTTCGCCCCCGAGGAAGTGTTCGAGATCTACGACGCTGGTGCGGCCTACAACGGCGGCAACCCGCCCGCCACCATCCGGTTCGCCGGCAAGGACGTCCCCAACTCGCGCCGCGACAAGCCCGCGCCGTCCATGCTGGGTGCCGAACAGAAGGCGTGGTTCCTCGCCCGGCTCAAGGCGTCGCGCGCGACTTGGAAGATCTGGGGCAGCTCGGTGGCCACGCTCACGCAACGCGCCGACCCGCAGAACCTGCCGCCGGGCTCACCCGCCTGGGGCGGCGCGGGCTACGCGTCGCTCGGTGGCGGCGACTTCAGCGAGCGCATCACCGAGCGTGGCGAGATCTACGACACGGTTCGCGATGCGGGCATCACCGGGTTCGCCATCGTCGCAGGGGACCGCCATGCGTTCTGGGCGGGACGGCCCTCGAAGTCCCTGCCACCCCAGCCGTTCGAACCCGTCGGGGTCGAGTTCGTCACCGGTTCGATCTCGTCCCCGGGCCTCATCGAATCCGCCGAGCACCGGTTGAAGAAGGACGTCCCACTGCGCGGCATGTACCTGGCCGACCGGCCGGGGGCCGCCAAGCCCGAGCCGACGATTAACATGATGGTGCGGCACGGCGTGCGCTCGGCGCTCGAGTACGCGAGCTCGGGCGACATCGACAAGGCTCGCTCCCTCTCGAACCCGGATCTGTCGCCGCATCTGTCGTTCGTCGACCTGGGCGCACAAGGCTATTCCACCGTGCGGGTAACGCCGGACACGCTCGAGACCGAGTTCGTTTGCGTCCAGCGACCGATCGAACGCAGCACGTCACCGGACGGCGGCCCGCTCGCCTACCGAGTGGTCCACCGCACTCGGCTGTGGAGGCCCGGGGAGCAACCGAAGCTGGAACTGCAGGTGCTGGAGGGCGACCCCAAGCTGATGATGTGAAGTGTGTGGCGTGCCGGAACGCCGGCACGCCGCGCGCTCACCGGGGCCGGATCCGCCGGGACTGCGCGCGTTACACCAGTGCGTACCCGAAGCGCGCGGCCGCGTCGCGTAGGTCGTCGAGCATGGTGGGGTCGGCGAGCGCTCGATGGAACCGGACCGTGGCAGGCACCGCCGTGAGCGATCGCTCGTAAAGGGCCAACGCCGGCAGGTTAGCGTTCATCGATGACGCGTAGCGCAGCCCCTCGGCTTGTGGATAGGCCTCATGGATCGCCTGCGACCACCGGCGTGCGCGGGCCCGAATGCCCGAGTGGATGTTCATCGAGGCCCCGGCACGCGTGGGCCAAGCCTGTGTCATGTCGAGCACGGTCACATCTCGCGCAAGCGCAAAGCACACGAGCCACGGACTCGCACGGTAGCGATCGATGGTGCGCGTCTGTTGGAACACCTCGGCGATGCACGTGGGGCCCTGCTCGGCCGCGTACATGATCCCGCGATCGGTATGAACTTGCTGCGGCTCGGGCTGATGGTCGAACCGCGAGCCGGTGGGACCGAAATAGCGAAAGCCACTCCAACGCATCGGGTGCGCGCCACCCTGGAAGTAGACCCGCCATACTTCCGTTCCCGCGGCGAGCACGGCCAATTCGGGTTCGATGCTCCGCAGCGTCGCCACGTCGGGCGGCTCTGGGAATTTCGCCACGGCTCAGAGTTCCTCGGCCAGCCTGGCCACCGGCTCGGGATCGTGGCCGGCCAACAACCACGACCTGGGCGCCAGCGCATGCTCCTCGCCACCCTCCTCCACGAGATCGGGATTGGGCGTGGTGAACCAGCGGTAGAACGCCACGGGGTGCATTCCGGTGGCGAGCCGAGCGCACACCTTGTCCACCCCGGGCACCAACTCGGCGCCGTGCATCAGGAACTCCGGGATCTGCCACGCCCCACCATGCTTGAACCCATAGAGGCTCGGTGGCTGCTCGCCGAGCCGCTGGCGGACACGACTCGCGTTCACGCCCAACACCTCGGCCAACTCGGCCACGCTCAGACTCGCGCGTCGGATGGCGGCGAACGAGGCCGCGGTCTGCACCAGTGGGTCTCGCTTTCCCGCGGGGTCCGGCATGCGCTCGAACCCACCACGGGTCAGGATCTCGCGCTCGGCTTCGGACGACTCCGTCGACGCCACGCGCTGCTCAAGCTCGGTCACCACCTCGGCGACCAGTTCCAGCAGTTCCTCAGGTGTGAGCTCTTGTCTGCCTTCACGGAGCATGTCGGCAGATGCGGGCGCCGTCTCGCCAATCGGGGCGCTTCCCGAAGAACGCCGAGAGGCCACGCGCATGCGGCGTCGCATTTCGCCCAGCCTAAATTGGCGGAGCGCTTCACGGTACTCGCGAATCTGACCACGGCGCTTGAGCCGGGCGATCTCGGCGAGCGTGACGGGCACCTGCTCTTCACTTCTTCTGTACAGCAGGGCAGCCGGAGTAGGATTCTGCCGTCGCTTCACGACTGAGGACTTGCCCGCTACCGGTCTGATCTTTCGGGTCGCCATGGCTCCTCCCTAACGCACATCTCATGCCATTAGCCTACGTTAGTCACGGCCTTGCGTCCAGCCCCTTCGACCCGTTCTTGGAGCCCCATCACCGTGCGTTCCGCACGCGCCGCGGCTGCGAAATCGCCTCCTCCAGCCTCCCGACTGAGGTGTGAGGCTCGGGGCGCCCGCCGCGCTACGGTCTATCGGTAGACCGCCTTCACGCGGGCCCAGGTGCTGGACTGGACTGGCGTCGGCTGGAGCGACTCGATCCGCATGTCGAAGAACGTCGAACCACCGCGATCGACCGCCTGGATGGCGATGCGGTTCAGGCCATCGACGAGCCAGCCCGTGGGCACCGTGACATTGAACTCGTCCAGGGCGGCGCACCCCTCGTGAGTCGTGGTGTAGAACAGTCTCCCGTTCAGCCAGATCTTCAGGTCATTGTCGATACCGATGTGCAGGATCAGGGCACTGGAGGCGGTGGCGAGGAAGCTCCGTCGCACGAGCATGTTCGTGTAGGCCAACCAGAACGTGTGCGCCGTGGCATCGACCGGGCAGCCCCCGTTGCTGCCGCTGCTGAAGGCCGCGCGACCCGTGTTCCACGCCGAGTCGTCGAACCCCGTCGCCATGAAAGACGTCTCGACGGGATTGCCCGGAGTCACCTGCAGATAGCGCCAGCCATCGGCCTGATAAGGCAGGAGCTCGTAGGCGCGCACCGCGCTCGCGGCACCGAGGACCAGGAGCAGACTGAAGCCGAACGTCGCGAGGAATCCTACCGAGTGACGAGGCATGGTATCGCTCCGGTGAGAGTGGGTACATCGACATGCGCATCCCACCGGACTGTAACCACAATACAGATCCCTCACTCTGGTACTTGTGTGTACTCACCGTTTCGCACACGGCTTCATGAGGACCATCCGCCGCGCACGCGTTCGAACACCCGCTTCGCGTCGCCCCGCGTACGCGACACGTCGTGCCGCACCGGCAACTCGCAGCCGCAGCACGTGTTCACATCGCACTGCGGCTTTGCCTCAGCGCTGGAAGCGGTAGAGCCCGGACCTCGGCTGCCAACGGGAGCTGCATGCGCCACTCCTGCGGGCCGCGTCGCGTCACCCCACGTCGACGAACTCGGCCATGGGGTCGGTCCTGCGGATGCGCTCGCGATCGGTACCACGGGTCGAGTACCAGCTCCCGAGCTGCAGCCACTGCGCCGCGCCCTGCATGGACGAATCGGGCTGCGTCCCCGGGACGCGTTCGGCGTGCGCCCACCAGAACGCCATCGGCGTGGGGCCCTTGCCTTGCACGCGGACACCATCCACGAGGAACGTGTCCACCGACATGAAGCACAGGCTGCCGACGCCATGGTTCGCGT